>CAIVQM010000158.1 GCA_903908025.1 uncultured bacterium | reverse complement strand
TACACCGCGGGCATTGCATCATCGATCAGATCCTGCTGCAGCACCCGGCCCTCAATACCGAGTTGCCTGAGCAGCTCCTGCTCCGTCCGCGTGATCGGCCCGCCGCCGATGCACACGAGATGGAGCTTCGGGAAGTCCTTGGCGATGCTGGCGAAAGCGCGCATTAGTGTCACAGCATCCTTGTACTGAGACCGGTTGCCGACCATCAGCACGTACTCGCTTGGCAGGCCCGCGAGCGGTGCGGCGCCCGGCGCGAACAGCGGATCGACGCCGAGATGGACCACGGAGATGGGTGCACTCACCTCCGGATACACCCGCAGCAGGTCCGTCCGAGTGGCCTCGGAGATGCAGATGATGTGATCCGCCCGGTCGACGTATCGCCGCTTGAGCGTGAGGAGGTCCAGCCGACGGCGGGTGGTCGGCATGAGCTCCGGGATCATGTCGTAGACGGTCACGATTCGCTTGGCGCCGCGTGTCGACGCAAGACCGTGCGGGAGGTAGAAGGTGTTGTGGACGATGTCGCTGCCGGCGTGGATCCGCACCCGTGCGAAGTAGTGCGCGAGCGCCGTCCACTCACTTCGCGCCTCTCGCACATCGAGCGCAGCGCTGAGCTCCGGATCATCAAGGACGTAGCGGGTGCGGATCGGTGCTGCCAGCGGGCTGATATCGACGTCGCCGATGCGCTCCTGCACGAACTGACGCGCTAGTTCGGCGAACAGCCGTGAGATGCCGCCGTAGGCCTGGATGGCGAAGATCTGCTCATCCATCGCTACTCGCACGCAGTAACCCTACGGGAGAAACCCTTCGGCCAGCGTGCCGCCGCGAAGCCGAAGCCCGCCTGGCGGCTGCGGCGTGCACATCGGGTACGTCGCCCAGCACTGCTCGGTGACCACCGGGACGTCAACACGGAGTCCACTGGGTAGCACGCGTGTCTCGACCTCCGCTTTCTGAATCGCAGCCACGGCGTACGGGATACCCCAACCCCGCGTCTCCACATCGATGGAGTGCCAGGCCAGACGGGTGGTGGCCGAGACTGCGATGACGGCTAGGACCGGTACGGCGATCGCGACAACCGAAAGCCGGCGCCACGCACGTCCCACTGAAGCCGGTTGGCGCGTGAGTTCCCACAGCGACCAGCCGATCGGAATGGCGAAGAGGGTGAAGAGCGGTCCCCACGCGAATCGGAAGCTCGGTGGCGTCGCGATCCACCACACCACTGACGCAACGGCGCTCGGCAGCATCACCAGGGCCATCGCCCGCCACCGGAGGCCGCCTCGTGCCACGCGAGCTGCGATCACGACAAGCACCACCGCAGCCACGAACAGCGCCACGACCTCGAACGGCTCCCACTGCTTGGGCAGGCGTCCGAGCCACGGACCCACCCAGGCCCAACCGGTCACGGAGTTCCACAGGTCCTCGGGATTGCGGTGGAACCCCAGGGTGGCATTTCGAAGCGAGGTCGGATCTGCGGCCAGCCACGGCACGTCGAATGCGTGGATGGAAAGCGGGAACTGCACCCAGCCGCTGAGCAGGTAGTCGCGCAGCAGGGTCGCGAAGCCGGCAACCAGCGCGAGTCCGGTCAGGAGGATCACCGGAACGACGAATCGTTGGCGATCGACAGCTCGGCGGCGGCGGATGGCCACGAACACGAGAACGGCCAACGCAACGAGCGTGAAGGCCACCATCGTGGTCCGGACCATCACGAGGAGGACACCAATGGCAGCGACCGTCGATGCGTCGCGCACCCAGTGCCGTCCTCCGACCACCGCATCTGCGAGATACGCGGTCGCCACAATCGTGAGAACAAGGACGGCCGAGTCCTGCGTCGGGCTCGTCACCCAGAAGTCGCTGAGCGCCAGCATCGGGACCCAGGCCGCGGTGATGCCGACCAGCAGCACGTACCGGCCGACAGTGGGGCGGCGACGCAGCCGCAAGATCAGATCCAGCGCAGCCAGGCCCATCAGCAGACCGTTCAGCAGGCGAAAGCCCTCCGAGCCCAGCGGGCTATTGCCCAGCACCGCGCCAAGCGGGAACTCAGCGGTTGCGTAGCCCAGCGGGCCGTAGAGGTTGGCCAGGCCCGGCATCGTGGCGAAATCGCCGGCATAGGCGACAGCACCGAGGTGGTACAGCCCGGTGTCGTAGCCCGTGACCGGACCAAGCGCAGCGATTGCTAGGTACACCTGAGCTACGGCGAGAGTTCCGACCACCCACCACCACGATCCGCGGATCCGGCCAGTCCCGGACCTGCGACGCTGCAGCAGCAGCCAGCCGGGCACGCCCAGCAGAAGGACAAGAAAGAGGACGGATAGTGCAGCGCCGGTGCTTCGCAGCGGGAATATCACCGCGATGAGGAACACGGCGACCGTCAGGATCGCCAATCCCCACCACAGCGCTGAACCGAGGACCGCCGGTCGCGTGCCGGTGTGATCGGTTGCGAGTGCGGGCAGCAGCCCCAGACTCACGATGGCCACTGCAGCTACGGTCCAGCACAGCAGCACCATCAGGGTGCCGGACAGGATGAGCATGGAGAGGGCTCAGGCCAGAGAGGTGCGGAAGTAGTCAATCGTGCGGGCCAGGCCCTCGGCCAGCGGGATCGTCGGCTCCCAGCCGAGAGTCGCCTTGGCCCGGGTGATGTCGGGCTGGCGGCGTACCGGGTCGTCCTGCGGAAGTGGGTGGTACTCGATTGTCGAGTCGGACCCGGTCTGCTCGAGCACCATGGCCGCGAGCTCGGCGATCGTGAACTCACCCGGGTTGCCGAGGTTGATCGGGCCGGTGACGCCGTGGTCGGTGGCCATCATCGCGACGAGGCCGCGGATCAGGTCGTCGATGTACTGGAAGGACCGCGTCTGCTGGCCCTCGCCGTAGATCGTCAGCGGCTTGCCGGTGAGGGCACTGACCACGAAGTTCGAGACAACCCGGCCGTCATGCGGGTGCATACGCGGGCCGTAGGTATTGAACAGGCGAACGACCTTGATGTTCAGATCGTGCTGCCGGTAGTAGTCGAAGAACAGCGTCTCAGCAGCGCGCTTGCCCTCGTCGTAGCACGCGCGCGGGCCGATCGGGTTCACGTTGCCCCAGTAGTCCTCCGTCTGCGGGTGCACCTTCGGGTCGCCGTAGACCTCGGATGTCGACGTGGTGAGGATCTTCGCGCCCGTGCGCTTGGCCAGCCCGAGCATGTTGATCGAGCCGTGCACGGCCGTCTTGGTCGTCTGCACCGGATCGCGCTGATAGTGGATCGGCGAGGCAGGGCAGGCCAGGTGGTAGATCTCGTCGACCTCGACGTAGAGCGGGAAGGTCACGTCGTGGCGGATGACCTCGAAGCGCGGGTTCGGCAGGAGGTGCGCGATGTTGTCCTTGGTCGACGAGTAGTAGTTGTCGACGCACAGCACGTCGTAGCCGTCGTCGAGCAGCCGCTCGCACAGATGCGATCCGATGAACCCGGCACCACCGGTCACCAGCGCACGCCCCTTGGCAATGCTCACGTGGTCCTCCCTTGACGCTGCCTAAGGTAGCGGCCCGCCTGCCCGAGCATCCCCCGCCACGTGGCGAGGAAGTGATGACGCCTCGTCCAGGCGTCTGCGTGGTGGTCGAGATGCACCGGCACATCCGCCATCGGGAGGGCGACCGCGCCCGTCGGTTGGAGGTCGTCGCGATCCTCGACGGTGTGCGTGGCCGTCGTCCCGAAGCCGATGTTCTCGATCAGGTTCACGTTGCTCGTCGCCGTGAACTGGCCCGAGGCCATGGCCGCAAGGACGAACTGGCCATCCCACGTGTCGACCTGCTTGCGTGCGAGCAGCTCAAAGGTGCTCGTCCAGTAGACCGTGCCGGGGATGGAGCGGCCCGCGCGTGCCCACAGCCGCCGCATCGGCAGACGCGACCGCCACCCGGAGATATCCAGTTCGTGCTGCGCCCACGTGCGGCGCCAGGTCGCCCAGCCCCAGATGTGCGGGACCTGGCTGAAGCGGTACGGCAGATCGGGATGGGCCAGTGCGGTGTCGGGGACGAAGTTGCAGCCCGAGATGGCGAACACCCGACTGTCGTTCTCGTAGCGATCGAGCAGCTCGGTGCAGTAGCCGAAAAACGACGGCACCGGGATGATGTCGTCCTCCAGGATGATGCCCCGCACCTCGTGCGTGAAGAACCAGGTGATCGCTGTCGTGACCCCGAGTCCGCAGCCGAGGTTGGCGTCCTGGAAGAGAGTCTCAACCGTGCAGTCCCAGTCGATGGTGCCGACGAGGTCGCGACAGGCCTGCACACGCTCAGCCTCGTCCGGTCGGTCAGCGCGCGCGCCATCAATGGCGACATACAGCCGCTGCGGCTTGACCTCGCGCAGGCGGTTGAGCAGCACCGCGAGATGGTCAGGGCGGTTGAACGCCATCACCAGGACGGGCTCGGTCACGCTGCCGCTCATGGCTTGCGGCCTCTCGACGACATCGCGTACTTGCGCACGCGGTCGATCGTCGTCAGCAGCTTCGCGCCGTAGTGATGCTTGCTGGCCCAGCTGTCGGCCTTCCGATCGACCACGACCGGCACCGCACGCGTTGGCAGAACGATCGCAGTGGCCGGGGCGAGGCGCGATGCACCGTGCACGGTGTGCGTTGCGTTACCGCCGTAGCCGATGTTGTCGACCAGGTTCGTGTTCGATGTGGCGACGAGCTGGCCGGACGTCATCGCTGCGCAGACGAGCTGCCAGTCCCAGGTGTCGACGTCCCCGCGCGCAGTGAGCTCGAACTCCGTCGCCCAGTAGGCCGCCGCGGACACCGAGTAGCCGGAGCGCCGAAGCAGCACATGCGGCGGGAGCTTGCGGTACCAGCCGGTGCCGTCGAGCCGGTGCTGCGCCCACGAGCGGCGCCAGGTTGCCCAGCCCCAGACAACGGGCACCTGCGAGAAGCGATACGGGTCAGTCGGCCGCGTAAGGTCTGTCCGCGGCACGACGTTGCAGCCGCTGATGGCGAACACGCGCTCGTCGTCCTCGTAGCGGTCAAGCAGTTCGGTGCAGAAGCCGAAGAAGGACGGCTCCGGGATGATGTCGTCCTCCAGGACGATTCCCCGCTCAACTTCCGAGAAGAACCAGCTGATCGCGGTGCTCACGCCACGACCGCAGCCTAAGTTCGTGTCCTGAAACAGCGTCTCGACTGCGCAGTCCCAGTCGATCGACGCCACCAGGTCCCGACAGGCCTGCACGCGTTCGGCCTCATCCGGTCGATCGGATCGAGGTCCGTCTACCGCGACGAAGACCCGCGCAGGGCGCACCTCGCGAAGGCGGTCGAGGAGCACGGCCAGGTTGTCCGGCCGGTTGAACGCCATCACCAGGACGGGCTCACTCACCGTCACGGGACTCCCGGATCTCCTTCAGTTCGCGGTCGAGCAGGGCGATCTCCTCTGCCAGCCGGCGGATCCGCGCCTCGTGCCGGCTGAGCTCGTAGCTCAGTTGCACCGAGACCAGGATCAGCAGCACCACGGTGACGAAGAAGAGCAGGTTGACGGGCTGAGCAACACCGAGCGCACTGCTGATCCTGTCGAGCGCTCCAGGGAACAGTGAGAAGAACAGCGCTGTGCCCGAGAAGAAGAGCCACAGCACGGCGTACTTCTCGCGGAGGACGCCGCGGCGGAGCAGGCTGAACACGAAGATGAACGTGACAATCGATGCCACCGCTCCCAGGAGCTGCGCGCTCACGACAGATCACTCTTCGGCACGTAGCCGCCCTTGAGGCCGGTGGCAATGATCGCCAGCGTGGCCCGGCCCAGGTACAGGGCCGACCAGACGGCGTTCTTGCTCGGACGGCCGGTCTGGCGGAAGTACATCGTCACTGGCGTCTCGCGGATGACCAACCCATTGCGGATCGCGATCGCGAGTGATCCGACCGTGTCGCCCAGGTAGTCGGCCGGATACTCCACCGCGAAGAGGTCAATGGCCTTCGGCCCGGCGGACCGGAAGCCGGAGGTCGGGTCCGAGATCATGCCCTTGTTCATCCGGCTCAGCGCCTTGGACAGCAGGACCATGGCCCAGCGGCGCGGTCCGCCCACGAAGTACATCGAATCCGGGTGGAACCTGGTGCCCACGACCACGTCGGCATCGTCCAGGCCATCGAGCACGCGATCGAGGTCCGCAGGATCATGCTGCCCGTCGGCATCGACCTGGACCATCGCCTGATAGCCCTCGCGCTTGGCGTAGAGGAAAGCCGTGCGCATGGCCCCGCCGACACCCACATTGAAGGGGAGAGACACGACAGTGGCTCCTGCCGCCTCAGCGAGTGCGGCTGTGCCATCTGAGGATCCGTCATTAACGACGAGGATGTCGGCAT
>CAIVQM010000157.1 GCA_903908025.1 uncultured bacterium | reverse complement strand
CATCAGGTCGACGTGTTGGTTGGCTTTGCCGTAGGTGCGGGCGCGGCGGCCGGGTAGTTGGGCTTTGATCCAGGAGTTGACGGATTCGGCTCGCTGGCGGCGGTTGTAGTTCTCGGCGTAGCGGTCGTCGTCTTCGGGGAGGGCACGCAGGTGTTCGCCGATGTTGGTGTCGTGGTCGCTGGTGGGGTTCATGCGGATCTCGCAGGTGGCGCCCCACCAGGTGGGGTGGCAGGCGCTGGCGAGGGGAACGCTGTAGTGGGTGTAGGCGCGCGCTGGTCCGCTCAGGTTGGGGTGGAAAGTGATCTTGTTCGACTTGAGCGGAATCCAGTGGTCGTCCCCGGATGCAATCCCGCGGATCATCGCGTGGCCTCCGGTGGCATATACGTCGATCGGCCTCGTCTTGCCGTTGGGCAGGGTGAAGGTGATCTGCTTGATGTGGATGACGTCGGTTGACTTGCCTGTCTTGTCGTAGATGGAGACGACGGGTTGCAGTCCGAGGTTCCAGGTGTCGGTGACCCAGGTGCCACGCAGGGCCTTGTCGAACGCAAGTGCCTGCATGTCGGGGAGTTGCTCGACGATGCTGGGCAAGCTGGTGAACAGGGCGGCCATCTCGCTGTCGGTGCCTTCGGTCTTGGACACCGGGATGACGTCGAGCATGAAGATCTCGTTGGCGTGACCGGTCATGGCGGAGACGATGACGAACTTGTTCCCGAAGACCTTCTCGCCGCCACCCGTCGTGTTGTAGCTGGCATCGGGGTCGGAGCGGCGGTCGTGGAACATCTTGTGTGTGTCGCAGAACGCCTGAGTTCCGGGCGTGAACTTCGAGGCGGCCTTGAGCACCGTGCCGTCGCTGAGGAGGGTGTTGTTGACCGCCGGCTCGAGGTTGGTGCCGGTCCCGCATCCGATGCCACAGCGTGCGGCTGTGTTGATGGCGGTCAGGCGGAAGACAGCCTGAAAGCGGGCGGCGTCAGGTTTGAGGGTCTGGTCGCGTAGCCGTGTCGCCGACGTGGTGTTCGGGACGGGGGCGAAGCGGAGGCGTCGATCGTCTGGGAAGAGCAGTTCGAGTTGCCGCCGGTAGTGGAACCACCGCCGACCATGTCGGAGTTCCGCCTGGACCCTGCGTGCTGATCCGTAAATGGCGATCAGCTGGCAGAAGAACATGTTGGCAACTACCGACTGCTGGCCGGGCCGACCGGTGGCCGCGTCTGCGGCGGCGAGTCTGAGAGCCTCGTCGGTCAGGGCGATGAAACTTTCGTCGTCGAAGATCGCTTGGATTCGCCGGTTCAGGGCGATTCGGACGTCACGCTCCGGGCTTTGGGTGCGACGGAGAATACGGGTCTCGCTGGTCCTGGTCTTGATCATGCGCTGGTCCTCCAGTGGTAGCCGACAACGCCAGCAGCGATGTCAAGGGAACGGGTACCGAGGAAGCGGGCGACGTCCTCGATCGATTTTGAATGCTCGAACAGACGGCGTGCTCGCCAGGCGCGGATTCCCTCAACGGTCACGCGGGGTCGGATGGCAGCCGCTTTCGACAGGTCGCCCAGCGTGTTCGACACCGTCGAGGCTGCACTCTTCGCGCTGATCGGGAGCAGGGCCATTGAAAGGTCAGCGCAGTCGCCCGTGATGTCGCCGAGCACCTGCTGACCCCACTTCGTGAGCTTGTTGGTGCGAGGGTCGATGCGGGTGCCCCCGGGCAGCGACACTGTTCCCGCCGCCAGGTCCAGATCGGCGGCGGTGACGCGGGTGATTTCGGTGTTGGTGGCACCGGCCTCTGCCAGCGCCACCACGACTGCGCGTCGAGACGCGATCAGTTCGTGAGGCGCGGCAGCCTGCAATCGGTCGATGATCGTGTCCGTCAAGGGCTTCGCTCGCCGCGCAACGGCTCCGGCCACATCGAGGTCCAGCGTCGGGTCACCCACCAGAAAGCCAACGCCGCGCAAGACCTCGAAGGCGTAGCGGACCGCTGCCCGGCGGTTCTTCTGCGTGGAGCCAGCAGGCACCGCCCAGCTGGTGCCGCTGCGGGCTGCACCCTGGATGAACTCCTCGGTGATCTCCGGCGTGGCCTCCGCGATCAGGCGGACACCGTGGTGGCCCACGTGCCGCCAGAACCGCTCGATTTCGGTGCCGCGCACCTTGCGCGTCTCCGGCATGAGGGTCGAGTCCTGCGCCAGGGCGGCGTTCACCAACTCCCGTGCGTCGGCGATTGTCAGGGGCGAGTCAACGGACACGGCGATCCTCGCCAGCAGTGGCCCATCCGGATGCGCGGACCAGTCCCCGGGCACCCCCCAGACGCGTTCGAACAGGACGTTCTGCGGCGCTTGAGGGGTGATCGCAATGGGCTGCACCCAACAAACGTAGCGTCGAACGCGCGTTCCCCCACCTGTGTCCGAGAAAGATATCTTCCCTGGTCAAGCGCCATTTGTCGCGGTAACTCCTTGACGCTGCGGGTCACCAGGCGTACTCGATCGCCGTATCGGATGGGACCATCCGCAGCACCGGCGACGAATCACTCTCGGCCCCCTTGTCGCTGCTGACTAGGCGAAGCCAGATGAAGCATCGCCCCGGGTCCGACCCATTCGGATCGCGGCCCCACACGGCCTCCCACACCTCACCCGGCAGCAGCCCACGCATCCTCATCAGACCGGGCTCGCGATGGTGCGCGTTGCGGATGTCTGACGCACATTGCGCTGCTGATCCCGGGCTGAACGAGCGTGCCGTTCGCCGCCACTGGCCCGGGTAACCGCGGCACTCCTCGAACAGGCTCTTCCATACCGACCGGCGCTGACGGCCAGTCGTCGGGGGCATCTCCGCCACTGTGTATCCCTCGTCTTCGCTGTGGTTCTTCATTGGTTGACATCCATGGTTGCGTATGATCTATCGCAGAGTACTACTGCGGTAGATCGCACGCAAGCCACGGGCGAGGAATGTTCGAAGGTTCTCCCGTGGGCAGGAAGATCGACGTTGACCGACTCGTGGGTGCCGCCGAGATCGCCGAACGGCTGGGCATCAAACGTCCACACCTCATCCACGACTGGCGCCGCCGTCATCCCGACTTCCCTGTGCCGGTGCTCGAACTGAAGGGAACCCTCATCTGGGACTGGTACGAGGTCGAGGCCTGGGCGAAGAAGACAGGTCGGCTGGGGGACTGAGTTATGCAGCACGGCACGGGCGGCGGCCTTGCGGACTAAGGATCGTCGGCGTGAACGGGGATGGAGTCGGTGAGGACCATTGCCAAGCTGCCGCGTGTCACTTAGAGTTGTCAATGAGCACGCTGCTCAGGCGCGTGCTGGTACGACGGACGGGAGGAATCCCGGAAGCCGCTAATCGGAGCCTGGCGAAAAGCACGTTTCAAGCACGATTAGCGGTTCGCGTATGAGTTCAACATGGCGACCGCTCAGCAAATCGAGAGGTTTACCATGCAGAATCCCGAAGATCCGATGAAT
>CAIVQM010000156.1 GCA_903908025.1 uncultured bacterium | reverse complement strand
TCCGCCACACCGTGAACACGAGCGCCAGGCCGACGGCTGCGACCAGTGCCCAGGTGAGATCGCTGGTCGAGTCGCCACCAAGTCCGATGTAGACCGCGATGAACACGAGCGGCGGCAGGACGCTCTCGAGTGCGCCGCGCACGCCACCGAGCAGGCGCACGAAAGGATGCGGCAGGGTTGCCGACGCTTCGTCGTCAAACCCTTCCGTGTCAACCTCATCCGCCTGTGCCACGGGCACACGTTAGCGGCTAGCGTCGTCGCTATGGACATGTCCCGCGCAGTCACCTCGGCCACTGACGACTTGCTCGAGCAGTGGCGTTCGGACCTTGCTTCCTGGGCCATTCCGGAAGAGATCCTCAGTCAGGCGCCGGAGTCGCCGTGGATCCACCCCGTGTCGATGTTCACGGTCGACGACGAGATCCCGGACTCGCACTCGCACCGCGTTGCTCGCGAGGCGATGCCTGCAGGGGGCAGCGTCCTCGACGTCGGAAGTGGTGGAGGACGGGCCTCTATGGCCCTCGTCCCACCGTCGACGATCCTGGTTGCGGTCGATCATCAGCAGGGGATGCTCGATGCGTTCGCCGTAGCGGCCGAGCATCGGAGGGTTGAGTCGCAGTTGTTCCTCGGCGACTGGCCGGATGTCGCCGCTGCCGTCCCAGTCTGCGATGTCGTCGTCTGTCATCACGTTGCCTACAACGTGTCGGAGATCGGGCCCTTCCTGCTGGCTCTCAATGCCCACGCGCGCATTCGGGTTGTGCTTGAGGTCCCGCAGCACCACCCGATCTCGAATATGAACCCTTTGTGGAAGCAGTTCTGGGACCTGGACCGACCCACCCGACCGACGGCCCAGGACCTGGCCGAGATCGCGCGTGGGCTGGGCTTCGACGCGCACCTGGACCTCTGGGAGGACGCCACGTGGGGCGCGCGAGTCACGCTGCCCGATGACGAGCGCGTGCGGTTCGCCCGCATAAGACTGTGCCTCACGGAAGACCGCGACGCGGAGGTGGCCGCGGCTCTCATCGCGCAGGCGGATGCCGCCCCTCGTGCGGTTGCAACGATCTGGTGGGATGTGTCCTCGTGACCTACGACGTCGATCGCATCCGCGCCCGTATCCCCGCACTTGCCGATGGCACCGCGTACTTCGACGGGCCTGGCGGCACGCAGACTCCGGACCTTGTTGCGGAGGCCATCGCGGCCGCGCTCACCTCCGGTCTCTCCAACCGGGCGCGCAACACGCAGGCCGAGCGGAACGCCGATGACATCACCGTCGGTGCCCGGCTTGCCGGCGCTGATCTCGTCAACGGTGATCCGAACGGCATCGTGTTCGGGCGCAGCATGACGGAGATGACGTTCCAGGTCGCGCGGACGCTGGCGCAGCAGTGGGGCCCGGGTGACGAGGTCGTCGTGACGCGACTGGATCACGACGGAAATATCCGCCCGTGGGTTACCTATGCGGAACGATCCGGGGCGACGGTGCGCTGGGCCGAGTTCGAGCCGCGCACGGGGACCCTGACCGTCGACGACGTGATGTCGCTGGTCAACGAGAACACCCGTGTCGTGGCCGTTACGGGGGCGTCGAACCTCATTGGCACGCGGCCCGATGTGGCCGCGATCGGAGCAGCGCTGACCTCGTTCGACACCCTCTTCTATGTCGACGGAGTGCACCTGACGGCGCACGCGCCGATTGACATGCAGGCGATCGGCGCCGACTTCTACATCTGCAGCCCGTACAAGTTCCTCGGCCCGCACATCGGCATGCTCGCCGCATCGCCGGCGCTGCTCGAGACGATGCACCCAGACAAGCTGCGCCCGAGCACGATGCAGGTTCCCGAGCGATTCGAGCTCGGCACGCTGCCTTACGAACTGTTGGCCGGTGTGACGGCCGCGATCGACGTCCTCGCCGATCTCGTGCCCGGCGACGAGGGCAGCATGAGCCGGCGCGATCGGCTGGTGCGGTCGATGACGGTGCTGGAGGAGTACGAGGACCTATTGCGCGATCGCATGCGGGCCGGCCTTGAGGCGATTGACGGAGTGCACCTGCACGGTCACGCTCCGCTGCGGACGCCGACGGAGCTGTTCTCTGTGGACGGGGTGGTGGCGGCTGACGTGTACCTGGGCCTCGCAGGCCGCGGGGTCAATGCGCCGGCGGGATCTTTCTACGCGCTGGAGGCGGCGGAGTGGCTCGGCCTGGGCGTGCAGGGTGCCGTTCGCGCGGGCCTGGCTCCGTATACCAACGTCGACGATGTCGACCGGCTCGTTGCCGGGGTGGCCGAGATCGCGTCGGCCTAGTCGTTGGGCGCGGCGGTACCGAGTTCCTCGGCCGCCCACTCGCCGTGCTCGCGACGAGCCCAGCTCTCGGGGACCGAACCGCTGCGCATCCCCAGTCGGGCTGTCGCGTCGTTGAAGGCCATGTAGATGTGACCGACGACCACGATGATGAAGGCGATTGACAGCCAGTCGTGCACGAAGGTTGCACCGGTGCGCAGGGCGTCGGGGAAGTAGCTGCTGAAGAACATCACCGTGCCGGTGGCAAGGAGCACGAGGATCGCGCCGAGCGAGAAGGCCGCGTTGAGTTTCTGTCCGGCGTTGAACTTGCCGACGGGGATTCGCCCGGAGCGCCGGTCGCGGCTGCGCAGCCACTGCCAGTCGGTGGGGCGGAAGCGGTTGAGCCGGTCAGCATCGTCGCGGAACGCGCGGGACAGGAGCGCGAGCAGCAGGGGGATGGGCAGCGCGAAGCCGACAATCTCGTGAATCCTGCGAACGGTCTGCCGATTGCCAACGAGCCCGCCGAGATCAGGGATGAACAGCAACGCCGCGGTGATGATCAGGATCAGGAGGAGGATGCCGATCGTGCGGTGGACCCATCGCTCTGCGGTGCCGAACCGTTGCAGCTGCACGGGTGCGACCGCAGCGTCAGACGACAGGGTCATCGCTGCGACCATTCGAGGTTCCGACGTAGGCATCGACGTCGTAGCCGAGCTGCTCCCAGTAGCCGGGGATGACGTCGCGGACGACCTCGATGCCGGACAGCCACTTCAGCGACTTGTACCCGTACATCGGCACCACGTAGAGACGGACGGGTGCGCCGTGCTTCTCCTGGATGGGTGCACCGAACATGGAGGTGGCGACGAGGACGTCGGGGGCCATGCCCTGCTCCATCGTGAGTGACTCGGTGTAGACGCCGTCGAACGAGGTGAAGTGAAGCGCCGCGCCTCCTGGCTCGACTCCTGCTGCGGTGAGCACATCGCGCAGGAGGACGCCAGACCACGGCACGTTTGCGACGCGCCAGCCAGTGACGCACTGGAAGTCCTTGGTGATCCCGGTCTGCGGCAGGGCAGCGAGGTCCGCGAGGCTCAGGGACAGCTCATCGCGGACGAGCCCGTTCACGGCCAGTCGGTAGGTGGCGGGGTCGTATTCGGGGTAGCCGCTCGTCACGGTGTAGATGCGGAAGCCGCCCGTGGCCGGCAGGACGTTCGCGAGGCCGGGTGCCGTCGATGCCACCACCTCGGTCACGCCGTCGGACAGCCAGCGCCCGGCCGCGACGCCCACGGCCCCGAGGCCGAGCATGCCGAGCACGATGCGCCGCCCCACGGGCGTTCCCCGGGTCGGTGCGAGCTCAGCGGAATCGGACATAGGCACCATGGGAACACGGATCGCTGGTTCCGGCCACCCCACCCCGCCCCCGGTCTTGAGGTTGGGGGCGTCCCGGGACCCGGATTCCGCCGCCAACCTCAAGACCGGCGGGGGCGGGTGCGGGTCAGGCCGTGCACATCTCCAGCAGCGTCGTCATGGTCGCCCAATTGCGCGCCGTGCCATCGGCGACCGGGCTGCGGCCGCTGGTGAGGGAGGCGGCGAGCGCGCTGGTGCCGAAGCCGCCCGGGGTGTGCAGGTAGGCCGTGCGGCCGATGACGGTCACCCTGTCGGCACTGCCAGTCGCGGCAGCAGCGGCCTGGCGTTCCACCAGCCAGGCCAGGGTGCTGGCATCCGGGGCATGCGGCAGCACGATTGCATGCAGGCGTCGGTGATCGGTCTCGTCCGGGTAGGGGTTGCCGGCGACGATCTCCGTCAGTGTGCTGCTGCTCAGCGCGATGGCCGGTACGTCGAGTCCGAACTCGCGGGCGATCACGGCCCGCACCCGCGCGCCAACGACATCGGCAGAGCGCGCCGGGGTGTCGAGGACGATGTTGCCGCTCTGAATGTAGGTGCGGACCTCGTCGAGGCCGTCGGAAGTCAGGGCCGATCGCAGGTCGGCCATCGGGAGTCGGTTCCGGCCGCCGACATTGATTCCACGGAGCAGTACGACGAAGCAGCTCATGACCCCCCGTCCGCCTTGAGGTTGGTGGCGTTCCGGGGCCCGGATTCCGCCGCCAACCTCAAGGTCGACGGGCGATCCACGTTGCTCGCAGCGTCGTCGCGCCTGCCGGCGTGCTCGTGTACTCGTCGGTGACCGCGACGAGGTCAAGGCCGGCGCCGCGCAGCGCGGCACGCACGCTGTCGTCGCTGTGCACGTGCTGCAGGTGGTGCTCGACGAAGGACGCGTCCGGAGTCTGCCCGGTGACGGTGATGGATGCGTCGATGGTGCGCGCGACCAGGTCGACGTCGCTGTGCACGATGAACGTCTGCTCGGCATGATGTCCGTCGATGTCCGGGTGCTCGGCGGCGAAGGTCATCATCGCGTCGGTGTGGAGGTCGAAGACGAGCCAGCCGCCGGGGCGCAGCCGATCAGCCAGCCCCGCAAGGGTCAGGCGGAAGTCGTCGTATCTCAGGTAGTTCAGGCCGTCGAAGGTCGAGATGGCAGCGTCGAACACATCATCGACGGGCAGGTCCGGCAGGACCACCTGCTCGAGGCGGACGTCGGGGCCCAGGAGTGCCCTGGCCTTGTCGAGCATGGCGGGGGAGGCGTCGATGCCCACCACGGTGATCCCGCGCGGGATCAGCTCGGCGGCCATCAGCCCGGTGCCGCAGCAGACATCGAGGACACTGCGCACCCCGATCGGATCCTGCGCCCACGTCTCCGCGAGGAAGTCGGCCCACTCAGCGAAGCAGGGGTCCACGACGAGTTCGTCGTAGACCCCTGCGAGCCGTGAGTAGGCCTCGGCCGCGCTCACGGGTTGTTCAGCGTTCAGATGCCGAGTGCCTTGGCCTTGGCGGCCGCGAACTCCTCGTCGGACAGGATGCCCTGCGCGTGCAGGTCGGCTAGCTGCTTGATCTTGGCCATCGAGTCGTCCTCTGCCGGAGCGGCGGGGGCGGCGGGTGCCGCGGCAGCCTGCTCAGCGGCAGCCTGGTCTGCGTACTTCTCGTTCTGCTTGTGTGCAACGCGTCCGGAGACCGCAGTCGCGGTGCCGGCAACGACGGCGGTACGAGCTGCCATGCGCATGAGACCCATGTGATTACCTCTTTCGGTTGGTGTGGGGCGGTGGGTTGAAGGTCAGTGTCAGCCGGCGTCGATGACGGCGGCGACGACGTCGACAGGGATGCGAACCTGGTTGATCACGACGGCCTCTGCCGCGGCGAAGGCCAGGACGATGTTGGTCATCCAGATGTTCTCGTACGCGATGAGCAGCGCCGAGCTGTCGAGCGGGAGGTCGTCGGCGATCTCGTCGGCGTCCTCGTCGTTCAGCGCGCCGGGGGAGGCGATGTCGAGCTCGGCGAACGCAGCGCCGTCCGCATCGAGGTCCTCGATCGCCAGGGTGACGACGGTGCCCTCGGCATCCTTCATGACGAACAGGACGTCGAGCACGCGGATGACGCCCGCCTCGACCTGCTCCATGATGGCCGGCACGATCTGGCCGGAGAACTTGTTGCCCGGGAAGCCGATGACGTAAACGTCGACGGGGCCGATTGCCATGGTGGTTCCTCCTAGTAAGGGGCGCGAGCGGACGAGGGGTGTCCGTTGCTCGCCTGCGGCGGAGACTACCAAGGGAGTGCGGGTTCGCGCGTCCCCCGTTCGAGGTATTTACCCCGCCGTCACTTTCCCTTTGGCCTTCAGGCAGCGCCGGTACGAGCCGATACCCAACCCGAGAGGCGGGCGCACCGCCTTGATCGGCTATTGGGTCAGCGGAAGGGGCGACCATGTATCGACAGGGGACACGTCGCCCGCAGCGTCCGCTTCCGCGTCGAAATGGCAGTCTGGCGGGTCACGTCGTCGCAGAGGTGTTCTGGGTAGCCGTGCTGATCGCCCTCAATGTTGTGCCGGGCTGGCACGCGATTCCATTCCTCGCACCGTCCTTTGGCAGCGTGCTCTGGTTGATCAACCTCTGCCTCGTCGCCCGGATCGTGGCGCACCTGTTCTATCTCGCCGACGGGGCGGGCCGGTTCCGGCCGGTGGGCGACTACCTCATCGCACTCCTCGACTTGATCGTGGCGGCGGAGATACTCCTGGCCTTCCCCTTCGATTTCGGCCCGGACGGTGCCACGTGGGAGACCACCGCACGCCTGGTGCTTCTGGCAGCGGTCGTCATCTCAGCGCTGCGGGCCGCGGGGGCCGCCACGCGGGTGGCGCATGTGGTGCAGATTCACTGGCAGCGCACCCACTCGGTCTAGCCGCTTGGCCGCAGCGGGTGGGAATGGATAACAGGATTCCCACACTGTGGTACTGAGTGGTACTTTGCGGACGTGGCGGCTAACGAGACCCATGCGATCGCCTTGGGCGATCGCGGCCGGTTCGTCGTGCCCGCTGCTGTTCGCGAGCGGCATGGCTGGACATCGGGCCAAGCCCTGGTAGCGCTCGATACCGATGCTGGGCTGCTCGTGATGTCAGCCGACGAAGCGCTGAACTGGCTGCGGTCGCGGCTGGAGGGCCGGGATCTGGTGGCCGAACTGCTGACTGCTCGTAGGGCGGACCACGAGCGCGAGACGGCGTGAGCGTGCTCGATGCGTCGGCGGTACTTGCGTTCCTCCAGGGCGAGCATGGGACGGAAGTCGTCGACCGGGAGCTTGCTGGGGCCGTGATCGGTGCGGCCAACTGGTCGGAGGTCCTGGCACGGCTGGGTGATGGCATCGAGGCGAGGCTTGCTGACGCTGTGCTCGTAGCCCGCGGTGTCATCATCGAGCCGGTGACGAAGCAGGACGCCGAGATTGCTGCGCGGATGAGGCAACCGGCGCCTTCGCTATCCCTCGGTGACCGCCTGTGTCTGGCCTTGGGCGAGCGGCTGGACTGCGTCGTGCTGACGGCTGACCGTGCCTGGGGCAGCGACGGGCGGATCACGCAGATTCGGTGACGGGCGCTCGGCTGGCGGGGTGTGGTGGTCGACCTCCACGAGGAAGCCGCCAACGCGCTGGAGCACCGGGAGAGATCTCCAATGAACGCCCCATCCGCCCGATTCCTTCCCCGTTTGTCCCGGATTCCGGGAGAAACGGGGAAGGATCGTCGGGAAACCGGTCTGGATTCGCGATTTGTCCCGGAGGCTCTTGCGAAGGCGGGTGACCGGGTCCGTCGCCTCGCTGGCGCCCGGCTCCTCCCGATCCCGGACGTGTTTCCCGGACAGTGCGAAGGGGACCCCCGAAAAACCTGGGGGTCCCCTTCGCTCTGAGCGGGTGACCGGGTCCGTCGCCTCGCTGGCGCTCGGCTCCTCCCGATCCCGGACGTGTTTCCCGGACAGCGCGAAGGGGACCCCCGAAAAACCTGGGGGTCCCCTTCGCTCTGAGCGGGTGACCGGG
>CAIVQM010000155.1 GCA_903908025.1 uncultured bacterium | reverse complement strand
TGGCAATGGCCATCGCCATCCCACCACTCGGGCGGCGTCATCTCGTGGCAGTGCGTGCAGCGCCGGTAGCGCTTACGACGTGACCGGCGAACCTCTCGTACCGCCTGCTCGAACAAGGCGGGGCGATCGTGCGGGGCGAGGTCGTTGCCGATGCTGACGCGTCCGTTGGGGAGCCGGTAGGACACTGGTGTTTGGCCGCACCATTGAATCGCGAACCCGGCAACCTCGACGGTGCCGTTGTCCAGGAGCGTCAGCACGACATCCCCTGGATCGCCGACCACCACCTGCATCTGGACGGCGTGAGGCTCCATCTCCATGGGATCAACTCCGAGCTCGACCTCCCAAAGGCGTGGGGCGGTCGACGCCAAGAGTCGGCGCGGTTCGTACGCCGCGGCGCCGCCGAAGAGGGTTGCGAGGCGCGGCGGCGACTCGAAGCCGGCCGCGGCACAGAAGGCGGAGATCAACTCCACTGCGGAGAGGTCCATGAGGTCAGTCCACCTTCGTATTCGTCGCCATTGAGTGCTTCACAGCATCTCGTATCGGGCATCAGGGCCGGTCGCCGCTTCGGCTGCCTCCTTGGGTGTGTCGAACCACCCCAGCCGATTCCATCGCCAGGCGTCGACGTCGAGTTCGAAGTACAACGACCCGATGCCGCCCACCCGGAGGAGCTCGCTCTCATCCCCGATCCCGCCGCAAGCCAAGTCGTCATTCACAGCCATCTCGGACGGGTAGACGGATGCCACCTCGACGAAATCAGGGTGTTCCGAGACGTGCTCGCCGTCAGGGATCAACTCGTCTAGATGCATCGACCCGTCACCGGTGACGAACGGGACTCCGTGTGCCTCTTCCGCGGTGACGGCGTCACCGCGCAGCACTATGTCGGTCAGGATCAGGCTCGGCCGGCCGCCGAGAGGGAGTGCAAGGATGGCACCAACCATCGTGTCGGCCTCGGCCGCGGACGAGAGGATCGTTGCTCGCCAGAGGTTGTCCGGGGTCCGGCAGATCGTGCCGTGAACTTCGTCAGCGCTGAACCGTCCGTCCGGCAGCGAACCGCTCAGCAGTTCGCGGAGTTCCTCGACAGTGCCGTCGAAGCCGGTGAACGTGACGCTGATCTCGGCGTCGCACCAGTTCGGGTCGCACGGTTCCAATGACGACAGCACATCCAGCATCTCGGCGGGTGCCACATCGGCCCCCTCGACGGAGTGCACGCTGAAGCCGCCGCCGAGCCAGCAGACCGTCGATACGTACTCGGCCAGACGGCCCTCGATCGTGGTCGGGCGGCCCAGGAATACCGTGGCGAACTCTACGAAGACGCCCCACACGCAGCCGCACTCATCAGTCGTGATCGAGATACCGGTGCTCTCGCAGTCAACGCCCAGCCAGCTGACCGCTGGAATGGAAGGTGGTGTGGATCCCCACAGAACATGCTCTTGCAGGCGGAACTGGGTCATCTCGCCGTCGACCCACACCATCCATTCACTGTGCCCGCTGTACATCTCGGCCGTTTCCTCCCACGCGTCCGCATCGAAGTGCAGCGGAGGAGAGTAGTCCTCGAAGCAATCGGCCCACAGGGGGCCCACGAACTTAGTGCTCGGCGTGACGTACATGGCTTCGTCGGCCATCACCGATTCCCAGGAGCCGGTGCGGACGTCGGACTGCTCGTCGACCACAGCGACCTCGCCGTCGTCGGTCGTGCCGAGCGGGGTGCGGCTCAGCTGGATGACCGCTGCCCAACCCCAAGACGTGGTGATGAACCCGATGTTCTCCGGAGCGACGCCCAGTCGGTCGATGATCAGCTCGGCGGCCTTCCCCGTAGCGGGCTGCCACTCTGCTTCGCACGTGGCGAGCACGCTGGCGAGCGCAGCGACGAAGTCGTCGGTGACCATTGCAGTGTCGATGAACTCACTCATTGAAATCCGCCTTTTGTGAGATGTGGGTCATTCTTGCAGTCGGGATTGATGCCCCGGAACAGGGTTCTTGCCCGTTCATTGATCGACCTCACCCTTGCTCGCCCCGAGGTGTGCCTCCAGCCTTCTCCAGCCGTCATCCGCGTCGATGCCGGCTTGGTCGCACAGGTAGAGGTAGTGGTCGAATGCCACGGTGGTGCCTGCCGGAAGGCCGAAGCCTCGCAGGCGGTCGACCACCATCTCGCGACCCCACTTGTGGAATGCGCTGATGGTGCTGAACATCGCGCCGAGCTGATCGCCCCACGCTCGCACGCGCAGTTCGGTCAGGTCCGCTGTGACCTCCAGGCTCGGGCCGCCGTTCACGAGCGAGTGAATGCCTTGAGGGATGGCCACCCAGCCGGCCCGCTTGTTGAACTCCTTCGCCCGGGCACGGCAACCGTCGCAGATCACGAACAAGTACCTCGAGTGGCCGCACGCCATCTGCAACCCGCATGCCTGGCACAGGTTGCATGACTGGTCGTGTTCGTAGTCATTAGACCCCTGCTCTTCGAGGGACGGCTCGCACGAGCAACGGTCGACTCGGCCGGTGAACGGGCACGGGTCGGCCTTGATGCGGCCACAGGTGGTGCAGAGCCGGTAGGCGCCGGTGACGTCGACCTGCTCGGTGCGCTTCCAGCC
>CAIVQM010000154.1 GCA_903908025.1 uncultured bacterium | reverse complement strand
GATTCGTGACGTTCAGCCGCCTCAAGGGCGACCTTCTTATGCAGGTCCGGCCCAAGGCGAAGGTTGAACTTGCCTGAGAACGTGCGCTCATCCCAGGGAGCCGGGATCTCCTCATCTTCGGCGAGCATGTCCCGCAGAACCTCCTCAACCACAGAGGTCAACCCGTCCAAAGCACCCTCACGCGTATCGGCAAGCCACGAAAGCGATGGGAATTCGACGACGGTCGCGACGAACTCCTCATCCTTCGCGGACCACGCCAGTCGATAGCTGTAATGATCCGCGGACGGCAGGGTCTTGCGCTTAGTTGCCATCTGATTCCTCCAACTTGCTTATCGCTGCGAGTACTTGGCGAACTTGGTACTCCTTGGCCTTGCCGTGGTCGTTCTGGATGTTCACACGTGGGTCACCGGCCCACTGAGTCTTGAACACCGCATGGGAAGACCCGCTGCTACGAGCCGGCCCGAAGTAGTGCGCGCAGACTCTGAAAAGGTCCGCGTACCGCACGTTCCTTGGATTGCGGCGCATTGCGTCGACAACCTCGGGAACCGGAGGCACACTTCAATAGTACTACAGGCGGTACCATGGTTTCGGAAGGGTGTGGGACTCAATCGTGACCGCACGGTCGAGGTGTCCGCTCGACACAATGTCGTCGGCGAACGAGCGGACCTTGCGTCCGGGGCCCGACAAGCCAGAGGCCTCCCTGTCGTGGCAAATCAACCAGGGCCGGAAGCATCCCAGATCGGTATGGGTTTGACTCTTCCTTAGACTCTTCCTTCGGCTGGGCCTTTGTCGCATCCCCCGGCCCCGTAGCTCAGGGGATAGAGCAGAGGTTTCCTAAACCTTGTGTCGCAGGTTCGAATCCTGCCGGGGCCACCAGACACAGTGCCGGACCATGGCTCCTAGGCGACAGTGCCGAGCTTGCGGACCTTGGGTACTCCTGCGGCGCGCTCCTCGGCCAGATCACGCGCGGTCTGCATCGCCAGCCACGCCCGCGCCGTACCGACCCCGGCGGCCTCGAGGCGCAGGGCGAGATTGGGCGAGATGCGTGCGTGCTCGTTGATGACCCGGCTCAGGGTCACCCGCGCGACGCCAAGGCTCTGCGCCGCATCAGAGACGGAAACACCGAGCTCGGCCAGGACGTCCTCCCGCAGGATGGCGCCCGGGTGCACGGGATTCTTCATGCTGTCCACACTCCTCAGTGGTAGTCCTGATAGTCCACGAGCTCCACATCACCATCGATGAAGCGAAAGGTGACGCGCCAGTTGCCGTTCACCCACACTGACCAGTGATCGGCGAGCTTGCCGGACAACGGGTGAGTCCGGAAGCCCGGTATGTCGAGATCCCGCGGTCCCTCAGCGATGTCCAGAGCGGACAGGATGCGGCGGAGCTTGGGAGCGTGGGCTGCCTGCACGCCCTTGATCGAGTCACGTTCATATAGTGCCTGCAGGCCCTTGTGACGGAAGCTTACGATCACCACATCAGTGTAACGCGATACGATACACGATACAAGGACTCGCGGATGGCGAGGATTCTTGGTGGCAACGCGCGGGAACGGGAGTTCCTGAACCCTGTGTCGCAGGTTCGAATCCTGCCGGGGCCACGTCCTTCGTGTTTGGGTCCGCCTGATGCATGACACGCCTGTCGAAACGGACCGCTAGCCTCTGACTACTCACCGCAGACTTGGAGGCCCCGTGTCCGTCGTCATCGAGCTCACCCTCACCACTCGCCCCGGCCACTACGAGCAGGCACTCGAGGCGTATCTCGACTTCGTCAACCGGCTCGAGGACGAGATCGAGGATCTCTCCCTCGCCATCATCGCCGGTGAGCCTGCGCAGGACCTGATCCATGGAGTCGGCATCTACGAGAGCGCCGAGGCTGCTGAGGATCTCGCCAGCCTGCCCTTCTTCGCGGAGGTCATCGACGCGCGCGAGCCACACCTGGCCAAGGCACCCGAGCGCAACGAGCTCGAGCTGCTGGCGCTGTACGCGATGGACACGGAGATCCAGGCACCGCACATCGGCGAGGCTTCCCTCGTTGAGATGAGCATGCTGGCCAGGCTCGGCCATGTCGACGATGTGATCGCCCTGCACGAGTCGTTCGCCCAGGACTTCCAGGAGGTTGAGCCGAACGCGGTGATCATCCTCGAGACCGTGCAGCGGGCGAGCGGCCGGATCCGGGCATTCGTCCTATACGAGAACACCAACATCGCGACCGCTGAAGGCAGTGGCCCGCTCGTCGGCGGCTTCTACGACGCGGTCGAGACACTGCTGGCCGAGCCGCCCCGTCGCTCGGAACTGCATATCGTGCACGCCTTCGCACGGGGTTAAGCACCACTCGGCGCGCGTCCTTCGGTCGGATCCCACGATTGACAAATCGTCCCACGGTTCTCACACTCGTGGGATGACGACCCAACAGGCGAGCCCAGAGACCTCGTGGACCGTACGCCTTGATTCACGCCGAAGGCCCACTCTCCCGGATGAAGTGCTTCGCTCCGCCGGACTATCGGTCGGCGAGACGCTGCGTGTCCACGTCGCTGAGGAGGGGTGCCTGATCATCGAGACTCCGGCACACGCGCTTCGGCGGGCCCGGTCCCGGATCACGTCAACTCCCGACTACTCCGTGGTTGACGCCTTCCTGGCAGAGCGAGCCGAGGGTGGCCGGTGACCCGACCCGTCCTCCTCGATGCGTCCTGCGTTCTTGCCTGGGCGTTCGACGAGCCCGGGGCTGAACGCGTCGAGGCCGTCCTGCCCGATGCCTACATCACCGCGGTCAACATGGCAGAGGTGATCGCCAAGCTTGATCGACTGCAGGAGCCGGGCACGGAGTTCGCCGAGGATCTGGTGGCGGCCGGGCTGACCGTGGTTCCGATGGGGTGGCCGCAGGCTGCCCTGATCACGACCGTTGTGACACGGGAAGCGCCAACCCGGCGTCTCTCGCTAGGCGACCTGTGCTGCCTGTCCTACGCGATCCAGCAGGACATGGACGTGTGGACCGCCGATCGGGACTGGGCCCGCCTCGGGTTGTCCGCGACCGTCTCGGTGATTCGCGGGAAGTGATCACGGGGTTGAATGTCCCCATGACCGATTCCGCGACGCAGCCCGTCCTGTCCAGTGGCACCTTCACGTTCGGAGCGGGAGGGCCGGATCCGCTGACCGTGCGGCGCCTTGGCTTCGGCGCGATGCGCATCACCGGCCCCGGCATCTGGGGCGATCCCGCCGACCATGACACCGCGATCGATGTTCTTCGGCGTTCCGTTGAGCTCGGCGTCGATTTCATTGACACCGCGGATGCGTACGGCCCCGATGTCAGCGAGAACCTGATCCGTGAGGCCCTGCATCCCTACGACAACGTGATCATCGCGACGAAGGGCGGGCTCACAAGGCAGGGTCCCGACCAGTGGGAGCCCGTTGGCCGCCCTGAGTATCTGCGCCAGTGCGTGCAGATGTCGCTGCGTCGCCTCGGCGTCGAGCGCATCGACCTGTGGCAGCTGCACCGCATCGATCCGCACGTGCCGATGGCGGAGCAGTTCGGAGTCATCGCTGATTTCCAGCGCGAGGGCCTGATCCGCCACATCGGCCTGTCCCAGGTCTCTGTCGATGAGGTGAAGGCCGCGCGCGAGCACTTCGACGTCGTCAGCGTGCAGAACCTCTACAACCTCGGCGATCGCAGCAGCGAGGAGCTGCTGCGCTACAGCGAGGCGGAGGGCATCGGCTTCATCCCGTGGTTCCCGCTCGGCAACCGTGCGCTGCTCGGTCCCGACAGCCCACTCATCGAAGGCGCTGCGCGGCTCGGTGTCACGCCGGGGCAGGTTGCTCTCGCGTGGCTGCTGCGTCACTCACCCGTGACGCTGCCGATCCCCGGCACCGGGTCCGTGCAGCATCTCGAGGACAACTGCGCGGCCGCACTCGTCCACCTCGATGACGCCACGAAGGCCGAGCTGGACGCTCTGGTCATCGGGTAGAGCTGGTCAGCGTTCGACGACCCACACCTTGCGCAGCGCCTCGTCGATCTGCCACGTAGTTGCAACGCCAGCCTCTAGTACTCCGACAACGCCGGGCGAGAGCTCGAGCACGCGTCCATCGTCGAGCGTCACACGACCACGCCCGGACAGGACGACGAACACCTCGTCCGTCTCGACATCCGTCGACGTGCCTACCGGGTGCTCCCAGACGCCCACCTCCAGAGCGTCCGTCGAGGCCAGCATCGTCACCCCGGTCGCGATGGGGCCAGCCGGGCACTTCTCCGCCGGGAGGTCGGTGTAGCGGAGGTCTGCCGTCACGGCGTCGAAGGTGTCAGTCATGACCTCATCATGGCCGAGAGTTCCGTAGGCGCGACTGCACGCCGCGATTACACTCGCGGGATGACGGCCCCCGCGGAAACCCTCGACGTCACCCGGCATCGCGTCGTGTGGCGCTGGCCCAGCGTCGCCGGACTCATCGGTGGCGCTATCGGCTACGCGAACGCTCTCACCCCCTCGCTGCTCCCCCACTCGTTGATGTTCCTGCTCCTGCTCACCGCCCTCGGCACGCTGACGGGGTACGCGATCGGCACGACGATCGGCTGGGCGCTGCGCAGGATCCCAGCCCTCGGGCGCTGGCAGATGCCGCGCTGGCTGGTCATCGTCGTGCTCGCGCTGTTCTGGCTGCCGGCACTCGCGTTCACCCCCATCGCCGTGGGTTGGCAGGCTGAGCAGCAGAGTGCACTCGACATGCCCGCAGCGCTGCCGTCGACTGTCGTCGCGATCGTCCTCACCGCGCTGATCAGCACGGTCCTGCTGCTCATCGGGCGCAGTATCCGAGCTGGCACGAACAAGATCGCTGCCCTCATCAGCCGCCGCGGACCACTGCACCGCTGGGTTTCGAGCCGGCAGCCCAGCGCCATGCACCGCACCATCGCCATCATCCGGCT
>CAIVQM010000153.1 GCA_903908025.1 uncultured bacterium | reverse complement strand
CGGCCTCGGCAGGCTCGTCGCGCTCCATCTCCGCGAATGCCTGAACGACAAGCTGCGCCGCGGCGGCCGGTGTGCGCTCAACCGCAGGCAGGTCGAAGAGGGTCTCAAGCGCTCGATGGACGAGCGTGCCACGTACCGCTGCGGCGGACGGCTCCTCAGGGAGTCGATCGATCGACCGGAAGCGGAACAGGAGCGGGCAGGTCATGAAGTCCGACGCCCGCGACGGGGACAGCGATGAGGGGAACGGCAGCAGTACTGCCTCGTCGGTCACTCGTGGAGCGTAGCGGCCGACCGGTGCGGGCACGGCGCTCCACCCGCATACGGGTACCGTTCCGCACGTGCCCGACAACCTGCCCGTGACCGGGATCGCCGCCGGACGACGACGCGGGCCGTTCGCGGTGGGCGAGCTCGTCCAGCTCAGTGACCCGCGCGGGAAGATGCACACCATCACCCTCGAGGCAGGCAAGGAGTTCCACACGCATCGCGGTGGCCTGCCGCATGACGACCTCCTGGGCCGGCCCGAGGGCAGCGTGGTGACCTCAAGCAATGGCACGGCGTACCTGGCCCTGCGTCCGATCCTCGACGACTTCGTGCTTGCCATGCCTCGGGGCGCTCAGGTCATCTATCCGAAGGACGCGGCCCGGATCGTCGGACTGGCGAACCTGGGGCCCGGCGCCCGCGTGGCTGAGGCCGGCGTGGGTTCGGGGGCCATGACCTGCTCACTCATCAGGGCGGTAGCCGACGACGGCCACGTGTACAGCTACGAGCGTCGGGCGGACTTCGCCGAGATCGCTGCCGGCAACGTGACTCGATGGTTCGGCATCCAGCCGCCTTCGTGGACGCTCACGGTGGGCGATCTGGTCGAGAGCCTCGATGTGACCGACCTCGACGCCGTGGTGCTCGACATGCTGGCTCCCTGGGAGTGCGTCGATGCCGTGTGGGCAGCACTGGCGCCGGGGGGCATCCTCGTCGGCTACGTTGCCACGACGACGCAGTTGTCGCGCCTCGTCGAGACCCTCCGCGTTTCCGGCGGCTGGACAGAGCCGCGCGCCGAGGAGACCCTCATGCGCACCTGGCATCTCGAGGGCCTCGCGGTGCGGCCGGACCACCGGATGAACGGGCACACCGGATTCCTCGTCACGACCCGACGCCTTGCCGCAGGGACCGTCCTGCCGCCTCGACGCCGTCGGCCGTCACCCGGCTCATACGGCAGCGATTACACCGGACCGGGCGCGTCCGGCACTGACGGGGACTCGCCGGAGGGCTGACCGTGTCCGCGCGTGAATCCGGGGCCATCGGGTTACAGTGGCGCGAACGACGCAGTGGGAGGTGTCATGAGCGAGGCTGACGGGTGGCCGGCGCGCGTGCACGCGCTGGAGGTGGCGCTCACCGACGTCCGTGGAGAACTGGCCGCGCAGAAGGACCACAATGCCCGGCTCATCGGCACGCTGCGCGATGCTCGCGAGCAGATCGTCACGCTGAAGAGCGAGGTGGATCGGCTGGGCGAGCCTCCGAGTGGCTTCGCGACCCTCCTGCGCCGCCATGACGACGGTACGGCCGACATCGTGTCCGCGGGCAGGAAGCTGCGCGTCGCGCTCAGCCCGACGATCGACGTCGAGCGGCTCATGCCCGGCCAGGAGGTCATGCTCAACGAATCGCTCAACGTGATCGATGCACTGGCGTTCGAGGACACGGGCGAGATCGTGATCTTCAAGGAGTTCCTCGACGACGGTGAGCGGGCGCTGGTCCTGGGTCACACCGACGAGGAACGCGTCGTGCGCATCGCCCAGCCGCTGCGGGAGCAGCGAGTTCGGGCCGGGGATTCGCTGCTGTGCGATGTCCGAGCCGGCTATGTGTTCGAACGGATTCCGAAGTCCGAGGTCGAGGAGCTGGTTCTCGAGGAGGTCCCCGACATCCGATACGAGGACATCGGCGGACTCGGCGACCAGATCGAGGCCATCCGCGATGCGGTCGAACTGCCGTTCATGCATCCCGAGCTCTTCGCCGAGCACGACCTCAAGGCGCCGAAGGGGATCCTGCTCTACGGCCCTCCCGGGTGCGGGAAGACCCTGATCGCCAAGGCGGTCGCCAACTCGCTCGCGAAGAAGGTCGCAGAGCGGACCGGTCGCGAGGAGGGACGCTCGTTCTTCCTGAACATCAAGGGCCCCGAGCTGCTCAACAAGTATGTGGGTGAGACCGAACGCCACATCCGGCTCGTCTTCCAGCGCGCCCGCGAGAAGGCGTCCGAGGGGATGCCCGTCATCGTCTTCTTCGACGAGATGGACTCGCTGTTCCGCACCCGCGGCAGCGGCGTCTCCAGTGACGTCGAGAACACGATCGTCCCGCAGCTGCTGAGCGAGATCGATGGCGTCGAGAGCCTCGAGAACGTGATTGTCATCGGCGCCTCCAACCGGGAGGACATGATCGATCCGGCCATCCTGCGCCCCGGACGTCTCGATGTGAAGATCAAGATCGAGCGGCCCGATGCGGAGGCCGCACGCGACATCTTCACCAAGTACCTCGTGCCGACCCTCCCGCTGCATCCCGAGGATCTTGCCGAGCACGGCGGAGATGCCGATGCAACGTGTCGAGCGATGATCCAGCGGGCCGTCGAGCGGATGTACTCCGAGAGCGAAGACAACATGTTCCTCGAGGTCACCTATGCGAACGGCGACAAGGAGATCCTCTACTTCAAGGACTTCAACTCCGGGGCGATGATCGAGAACATCGTGTCGCGGGCCAAGAAGATGTCGATCAAGGACTTCCTCGAGATGGGGGAGAAGGGGATCAGGGTCCAGCATGTGCTGGCGGCCTGCATCGACGAGTTCCGAGAGAACGAGGATCTGCCGAATACGACGAACCCGGACGACTGGGCCCGCATCTCCGGCAAGAAGGGCGAGCGCATCGTGTTCATCCGGACGCTCATCCAGGGCAAGAAGGGCTCGGAGCCCGGCCGCTCCATCGAGAACGTGGCGAACACGGGGCAGTACCTGTAGTGACCGTCCGCCGCGTCATGGGCATCGAGACGGAGTACGGCATCTCCGTTCCCGGTCACCCGAATGTCAACCCGATGGTGTCGAGTTCCCAGATCGTCAACGCCTACGGACAGCACGTCCTGCGGGGTAGTCGACACTCGGCCCATTGGGACTACGAGGTGGAGAGCCCTCTACGGGATGCACGTGGTTTCGACATGTCGCGTGCCGATGCCGACCCGAGCCAACTCACCGATGACGACATCGGCCTGGCGAATGTCATCCTTACGAACGGTTCACGGCTCTACGTCGACCACGCCCATCCCGAACTGTCGACACCTGAGGTCACGAACCCACGCGATGCCGTCCTCTGGGACCGGGCCGGCGTCGAGATCATGCGCCGGGCGATGTCGCTCGCGGCACAGATCCCGCAGGCGAAGCAACTGCTGCTCTACAAGAACAACACCGACAACAAGGGCGCCTCCTACGGCTGCCACGAGAACTACCTCATGCGTCGCGCCACCCCGTTCGCCGACATCGTCCGCTACCTCACCCCCTTCTTCATCACCCGGCAGATCTTCACGGGCGCCGGACGACTGGGCATTGGACAGGATGGCCGTCGGGCCGCCTTCCAACTGAGCCAGCGGGCAGACTTCTTCGAGGTCGAGGTGGGCCTTGAGACCACTCTCAAGCGACCGATCATCAACACCCGCGACGAGCCGCATGCGGACCCGGAGCGCTTCCGCCGGCTGCACGTGATCGTCGGCGACGCGAATCTGAGCGACACCGCCACGTACCTGAAGATGGGCACCACGGCGATCGTGCTGGCGATGATCGAGGAGGGCTTCCTCCGCGGACGTGACTGGGCGACGCTGCGACCGGTGTCCGAGATGCATGCGGTGTCCCACGACGTGGCGCTGACACACCCGATGCTGATGGCCGACGGTCGCCGATGCACTGCCCTCCAGGTCCAATGGGAGATCCTGGAACGGGCGGAGGCCTTCTGCGCGCGCTCGGACCATGCGGATCGCGACGAGGAGACCACCCGGGTGCTCACCGCATGGCGCGACACGCTCGATGCCCTGGAACGCGATCCGCTGGAGCTCGCCGACCAGCTGGACTGGGTTGCGAAGTTCGTCCTCATGGACGGCTTCGTCCGCCGCGACAACCTCTCGTGGGACGCACCGCGGCTCCAGCTGATCGACCTGCAGTACGCCGATATCCGCACCGACAAGGGGCTCGCCGCCCGATTGGAGCAGCGGGGACGATTGCGGCGGATGTTCACTGATGCCGAGGTCGCCCATGCTGTGGAGAACGCCCCGGAGGACACCCGTGCCTACTTCCGGGGTGAGTGCATGCGGCGCTATCCGGATGCGATCGCGGCGGCCTCGTGGGACTCGGTGGTCTTCGACGTGCCTGGGCGCGAGTCGCTGCTGCGGGTGCCCACCCTGGAGCCGCTGCGGGGCACTCGCGAGCATGTCGAGAGCCTGCTCGACGCATCGCCCGACGTCACCACCCTGATCGCACGACTCAGCGAGACCGGTTCGCGGTAGCCTGACGTCCATGCCGCAACGTGAGAGTGCCGAGCAGCGACGGGTTGAGCGGGAGTCGCAGGCCGATGAGG
>CAIVQM010000152.1 GCA_903908025.1 uncultured bacterium | reverse complement strand
GCACGTTTTCGGCGCTGTATGCGACGCCGGGCAGAGGCTAGGCGTCGGAGTCGACCTCGGCCTCGGGAGTGCCATGCTCCGCGTCGGTGAGCCGGTAGCCCATGCCCCGCACCGTCTCGATGCGCTCGGCACCCAGCTTCCCTCGCAGATACCCGACATAGACGTCGACCACATTCGACCCGGGTTCGAAGTCGTACCCCCACACGCGACTGAGCAACTGCTCTCGAGACAGCACCTGATCGGGATTTCGCAGGAAGGTCTCCGCCAGCGCGAACTCCCGGGCCGAGAGGTCGACGGATCTGGCACCGACCCGTGCCCGGCGAGTGCGTAGGTCCAGCGTCAGGTCGCCCACCGTCAAGACGACAACCTCGGGGGAGTGGTCGACGCGCAAGCGCAGCCGGACTCGAGCGAGAAGCTCATCGAACCGGAACGGCTTGGACATGTAGTCGTCAGCACCACCCTCCAGTGCCGCAACCGTGTCGGTCGGGGAGTCCCGGGCGGTGAGGATGATCACCGGGACCCGGTTCCCGGCTGCCCGAAGCCGGTCCAGCACCGTGAAGCCGTCCATCTCGGGGAGCCCGATGTCGAGGATGACGAGGTCGAACTCGTCGGACATCGCATAGTCGAACCCGCTCCGCCCTTCGGCCGCCACCGTCGTGGTGAAGCCGTTCGATCGCAGGCCCTTGGCGATGAAGGAGGAGATGCGAGGCTCGTCCTCGACGATGAGGATTCGCTTCATGGTGCACTCCAGGTCGTGTCCCGGTGCATGCTGCTTGGCCTGAGGGCGGGGCCGGTGTCCGGCTGCGGCAGCACGATCGTAAATGTCGAGCCGACGCCGGGCTCGCTGACGATTTCGACGCGGCCGAGGTGGGCCGTCGCGATCGCCTCAACGATCGACAGTCCCAGTCCTGAGCCCTCCACGCCGAGGCCGGACGATGCACGACTGAAACGCTCGAAGACGCGCTCGAGTTCGCCGGCGCGAATGCCAACACCCGCATCGCGGACCCAGAGCCGCACCTCCGTTGCCGATGCTCCACTGCCGATGGAGATGTCGGAGCCCACGGCGCTGAACTTCACCGCGTTCAGCGCCAGTTCCATCATCGCCTGCGTGAGGCGATGGACGTCTCCCACGAACAGTGCCTCGCCCCGCTCGTGAAGACTCCAATGCCGGTCGCCCAATGCCCGAGCCTTATCCAGCAGGTCATCCGTGAACGGGGCAAGATCAATCGACCTGCACACCAGGAAGTCAGGGCGCTGCGCCTTGGACAGCAGGATCAATTCCTCGACCATGCGGCCCATCCTGTCGATCTCGTCCAGTAGGAGTGAGCGCGTCTCGGTGACGTCGAAGGGGTCTGCGGGATCGAGCACCTCCAGCTGCCCCCGCAAGATGGTCAGGGGCGTCCTGAGCTCATGACCTGCATCGTCGAGGAACCGCCGCTGCGTGTCGATGGCGGACTGAAGCCGGTCCAGCATCTGGTTGTACGTGCGAGTCAAGTCCGAGATGTCGTCATTGCCCTGAACAGGGATCCTCTCGGTCAGGTCCGTCTCGTTGATGCGCTGGCTGTTCTCTCGCAGCGTCCGCAGGGGCTTGAGCAGCCTGCCTGCGACGAGCCACCCGACGACACCGACCAGGATCAGTGATCCCAACGAGGCCAGCAGATAGATGAGGGCCACCCTGACGAGGTCGTCCCGCCCGCGATCCACGGCAAAGGCCATCACGTACGTGCCGCTTGCCGGGTCGGCCGGGAGACCCACGGGGACGATGGCCAACCGGGCTCTGCCAGCAGACGTCTGCACATCTTGAACGGACACGCCCGGTGAGTTCGCAGCATCGGCCACCGCAGCCAGTATGGAGTCTTCAGACTCCAGCTTGATCGGTCGAATGCCCCCCTCATGGCCGAGCACCGACCCGTTGAGGAGGGTCAGGTACGTCTCATTTCGATGCGGGACATTGCCCTCGATGGCGAACCGCAAGAGGCTCTCGACACTGGTGAACGGAGCGCCGGTCTGGGGATCCACACCAGACGCGGCCATCCTGCGGAATTCCTCGACCTCCTGCTCCAGCGCGACCGTGATCCCGGCATTCACCAGCCTGTCCTGGATCAGGAACGCTGCGCCACCCGTGATGGCCATCCCGAGAGCAGTCATCGCCAGCACCGACGCGAGGACGCGGCCGCGAACTGACAGCCGCACTCGCCCCCGACCGCCACCTTTGAGGTCCTGAGGTGAGCTGCTTGACTCCGCAGTCATCGAGACCGACCGCATCCCGAGCGTTGATCGACCTCAGAAGGCAGACTCGGTTCGAGGCGCAACGCCATGAACAACAGCCTAACCTCGCGGCCGACTCAACCCTCGCGCGTCCGAAAGGTCCGCCGTCCGTGTCCCTACTTCGGCGTCGGCAGGAATTGGGGTAGGCGGTGGGCTGCGCTGGCGAAGCCGAGCCAGGTGTGGCGGTTGCCGGCCCAGCACCAGCCGACCTTGGGAGCGTCCCGGTTCGCACGGCCGTCGCGGCCTGTTCCGCCGCTGATCCAGATTGCCGGTGTGCGGGCGTC
>CAIVQM010000151.1 GCA_903908025.1 uncultured bacterium | reverse complement strand
TTCTCGACCGCGCGCGTCCGCTCGAACAGAACGTAGTGATCGACCCAGACGTCCTGCTCCCCCGCGGCTGGGTCGTACAGCCACCACGCGGTAGGCATGACAAGGACGTCGGCTCCCCGCAGCGTCAGCTCACGCGCAGCCTCCGGCCATGCCTTGTCGAAGCAGATCATCATGCCGACCTTGCCGAGTGCGGCGTCGAAGACGGGCCAATCCGACCCGGGCCTCCAGAACACCTTCTCCTGGATGGCGAGATGGACCTTGTGGTAGGTACCGGTCACGCCCCCTTCGGGGGTAACGAGGACGGAGGCGTTGTACGCGACACCCGGGCGCGATCCGCGCTCCGTCATGCCAAAGACCACAGAGAGATTCAACTCACGCGAGAGCGCCGCGATCCCCTGCACCCGATCCCCGCTCAATGACTCCGCCGAGGCCGCTACCTCGTCGATCATCGATTCCTCTTCCTCCGCCAAGTAGGCGCGCGGGTACCCCTGCATGCTGCATTCAGGGAAAACGAGGAACTCGACGCCGGCTGCGGCAGCCTCTCTCATATAGGACTCGTAGAGGGCGACATTCCTCTCCACGTCGTAACTCCCAGGGAAACTGCACACTGCGACGACTGACTTCATAGGGACCTCCAAGGTGGTGATTGGTCGGTGACAAGTCCAGAGACCTGCCATCTTCCTGCAGGCGACGTGCTGTGAACCGCGAACGCCGCCGCCATCGTTGTCCCGACTGCACGGACTCCTCTTGCGGTGGCCATCCGAAAGCCCTCCTTGTCGAACGACACCGAAGCCGGATCCGGCGTGATCTGCGAGCAGCCGAAGCTCAGGTGACCCCGGAATGGCCGATCATCACTCGCGGGCCGAGAATCAAACGATCGATCGATCGATCGATTTAGCACATCATGGGGGCGGGCTCGATTGCCGTCAAGCCTCTTCGCCGGAATTCTTTTGCGACTAGCCCGCTGCCCCCTTGACGGCCCACGTGACCGTCACTAATCTCCAATCAGTCGAACGATCGATCGATCGACTCGGCTCCCCAGGGGTTCCCCGAACACCCCCCACTCACGAGCGAGGCCCACCGTGACCGTCACCCCATTCCGCACATCGCCCGCATACGAGGCACACCTCGGAGCCGGCGCCGCATTCCATATCAACAGCGGTTGGCGTCGAGTCGACTACTTCGCTGACAATCAGTCGCCCGAGCACGAGGCCCTTCGCCCTGCTGGCTACGAAGGTGCCGCCTGGTCTTCAGCCGTTGTCAGTGAGCACGTGGCTGTGCGCACGACCGCCGGGCTCTTCGACTTCAGTACATTCGGCAAGATCGAGGTTGCGGGGCCCGGTGCTTCCTCCCTGCTCGAGTGGGTCTGCTCAAACCGCGTCTCGCGTGGACCCGGCCGCATTACGTACACCCAGATGCTCAACGAGAGCGGCGGGGTGATCGGTGACTTCACGGTGTCGCAGTTGGGTCCCGAGCGTTTCGTCGCCATCACCAACACCGGCGCTCTCGCACACGATCTCGAGTGGATATCGGCTCAGGCGCAGAATCCGTCCTCGCCCATCGACGGCCCCGTGACAATCACGGACGTCACGAACGGATGGGCGTGTTTCGGCCTGTGGGGTCCCCTCGCCCGCGACATCCTGCAGCCGATGGTGGACACGTCACTAGCAACAGCGGACTTCCCCTACATGCAGTTCCGAGATGCCTCCATCGGTGGCGTCGCCGTCAGGCTCGCCCGAGTCACGTTCGTCGGCGAGCTCGGCTGGGAGATCTACGTTCCCACTGGCTACGGAAGGTGGCTGTGGCAGGAGCTCTCCGAGGCCGTTTCGGCCGCCGGCGGCCGACGCGGGGCGTTCATGTGCGTCGATTCGCTGCGGGCCGAGAAGGGATACCTCTACCTCGGTGACGACCTCACAGCAGATAGGACGCCGTTCGAGAGCGGCCTGGCGAAGTTCGTGGATATGAAGAAGGACTTCATCGGGCGCTCCGCCCTCGAGGGTGCGACCGAGCCCGCCGAACTGCTCCAGTGCATCACCGTGCAGGAGCCGAATCTCGTGCTCCGCGGGGGCGAAGCCGTCACAGGTGAGGGCATCGCAACGACCCTCACGAGCGGCGGCATTTCGTACACACTTGGGGGTGCTATCGGCTTTGCGTATCTACCCGCCGATCTACCCAGTGGATCACGCCTCACCGTCGAGGTCGACGGAAAGTCCTTGGAGGGGATCCTTTCTGCTCAGCCGCTGTACGACCCGACCGGTCAGCATTTCCGGGGGTGAAGGGGAAGGCATGTGCGGTCATTGACCTGTGTCCCGCCCAGTCCAAGTACGCATCACGACCGATGGAAGGCCGACCTTGAGCACCGTCACGGAGAACGAGCGGGATCAGTTCCTGCTCACGATCGTCTGCTCGGACCGGCCCGGCATCGTCTACGGAGTATCGAGTTTCCTCGTCCAGCGCGAATGCACCATCGTCCAAAGCCAGCAGTACGGCGACCCCGAGACCGGCCTCTTCTTCATGCGGGTCCACTTTGAAGGCATCAGCGGGGAAATGGACCTTGACTCACTGCGTGAGGCATTCAGCTGGGTGGGTGATTCATTCTCAATGGACTGGCAGCTACGTCGCGCACACGAGCCGGAACGAATGCTCATCATGGTCTCGCGATTCGGCCATTGCCTGAACGACCTGCTGTTCCGCCACAGCATTGGAGCCCTCCCGGTAACGATTCCAGCTGTCGTCTCGAATCATCGTGACTTCGAGGGATTAGTGGAGTCGTACGGAATTCCATTCATCCACCTCCCCGTCACGCCAGAGACCAAGGATTCAGCCGAGGGGAGTCTGCTGGAGATCGTGCGCAGCGAACGCATCGATTTCGTGGTTCTTGCGCGCTACATGCAGGTGCTGTCGAATGCCGTGTGTGCTGAACTCCAAGGCCGCGTGATCAACATCCACCATTCTTTCCTCCCCAGTTTCAAAGGCGCCCGCCCGTACCATCAGGCTCACAGCCGAGGGGTGAAACTCATCGGAGCCACGGCCCACTACGTCACTGCCGACCTTGACGAAGGACCGATCATCGAACAGGAGATCACGCGGGTGAACCACTCGCTTGATGCCAAGGACCTTGAAGCGGCTGGTCGCGACGTCGAATGTCGTGCCCTCACCAAGGCTGTCACGTGGCATGCCGAGAGCCGCGTCCTGTTGAACGGTGGACGCACGGTCGTCTTCACCTAGGCCCGTCATGGGTCAGAGTGCGGGTTCCTGACCGTCATTCCCGTCTTTGTTCTGAGTTGCGGCAGACAGAACGACAGCCTTGTCTGGAGCCCAGGCCAGGTGCACGTGCGCGCCACGCTCCACACTCGCCGTTCCTTGGCAGGTGACGATGACCGGGGCCGGACATCCGGGAACCTGCACAGCGACCGTAGATCGGCCGCCGTAGAACTGGGTGTCAAGAACCAAGCCCCCGAGGAAGGCCTCCCCCTCACTGACCAATCGCACATCCTCGGGGCGCACGATCAGCACGGCCAGCGCACCCATCTGCTCCCCCACTGGTTGACCGTGCAGGACACCTAATCCGGGGACGTCGACACCACCCGTCACCCGTAGACCCTGGAAGGCGTTACTCGAGCCTACAAAGTCCGCCACGAAAGCGGTGCTCGGCCGCGCATACAGTTCTACGGGGCTCGCAATCTGTTCAACAAGTCCGTTCGACATCACCGCGATTCGGTCGGCCATCGACATCGCCTCTTCCTGGTCGTGTGTAACAACGACGAAAGTGATGCCCACCTCATGCTGCAGTCGCTTCAGTTCAAGCTGCATCTCCGCTCGCACTTTTCGATCCAGAGCCGACAGCGGCTCGTCAAGGAGCAGAAGACGAGGCCGCTTGACGATGGCTCGCGCAAGTGCCACCCGCTGGCGCTGCCCGCCGGATAGCTGAGCTGGTCGCTTTCGGGCCTTGTCGCTGAGGCTCACCGTCTGGAGTACCTGCGCCACTCTGTCCCTGATCTCATCCTTGGCACAACCCTCACGCTCGAGTCCGTATGCAACGTTCTTCTCCACCGACATGTGCGGAAACAGCGCATACGACTGGAACATCAGGTTGATGGGCCGCTTGTTCGGCGGCATAGCCAGCAGATCCTGATCCCCGATCATCACCGTTCCGGAGTCCGGGTGCTCGAATCCGGCCAGCACCCTCAAGAGGGTCGTCTTGCCACAGCCGGACGGACCCAAGAGCGCGAAGAACTCGTTCTCGTGGATCTCAAGGCTGACCGAATCCAGCGCGATCACGTCGCCAAACGTGCGGCGAACATCTGTGATGGTGAGAAGCGGTTTCATGGTCACGTCAAGTCCCTGGGTCGGGTCATGCGCTGGGCAGCGATCACGACTGTGAATGAGACAAGTAGGAGGATCGCCGCCAGAGCATTGATCTCGGGTGTGACTCCGAAACGAACCATGGAGTAGATGACGATGGGCAGGGTTGGTGTTGAAGGACCATCCGTGAAGAAAGCGATGACGAACTCGTCGAGCGACAGCGTGAAGACCAGGAGCGCACCCGCCACGATGGCTGGCAGCAGCGTCGGAACGGTGATTCTGAAGAAGGTGGACCATGCAGACGCGCCGAGATCCTGGCTGGCCTCCTCGAGGCTAGGGTCCACCTGCCCAATACGAGCTGTTACGACGGCAGCCACGAAAGCCAGGCCAAACACCACGTGCGCCAGCAGCACCGAGTGCAGGCCAACCGTCATCCCGACGAAGCTGAACATGACGAGCAGGCCGATGGCTAGTGCTAGGTCGGGAACGATGGCCGGAGTCAGGGCGTATGCCTGAAGGATGGCCGACTTCGTGTACCGCGACAGGCCGATCGCGAGGAGGGTACCGAGAATTGTGGCGATGACCGTTGCTCCTACGGCGACGATCATTGTGTTGGTGAAGCCTTCACGGATCACCTCATCATGAAAGAGCGCCCCGTACCACTTGAGGCTCAAGCCCGTCCAGTTGAACGGCATCTTGCTGGCGTTGAAGGACATCACGACGACAACAGCAATCGGAATATAGAGAAAGGCGTAGGTCAGGAGCAGGGGCACCCGCAGCCAACCGATGCTACGCACGCGAATCCCCGATGTTGATGCGTCGTGCGACGTACCCCTGGACAGCGAACAGCAGGACGAGGAACCCGACCATCGTCAGAGCCAAGACAGAGCCGAAGGGCCAATCGCGCGCTTTGAGGAACTGGTCCCGAACCAGATTGCCCACCATCACGGTCTTCCCGCCCCCCAGGAGTTCGGGGACGATGAAGTTCCCCACACTCGGCACGAAGACGAAAATGGCGCCGATCATGGCTGCTGGCAGGGTCAAGGGGAATGTGACGTCCACGAACGCGCGGGCCCTTCCGGCTCCCAGATTCCTCGCCGCCTCCAGGAGCGACCAGTCGAGGCGTTCCATCGATGCGTACAGCGGGAGAATCATGAGTGGGAGGTACGCGTAGAGCAGGCCCAGGATGACGGCCTCACGCGTGTACAGAAGGGCCAGGGGGTGGTCTATGACCCCGACTGCAAGCAGGCCCTTGTTCATGATCCCTTCCGAGTTCAGGAGAAGGATCCAGGCGTATGTCCGAATGAGGAAATTGCTCCAGAACGGGAGCACGACGAGGATGACCGCGACCGTGCGCCACTTGGGTGGCAACTTGGCGATGGCGTACGCGACGGGGTAGCCGATCACCAGTGCCAACAGGGTCGTGATCGAGGCGATGAGAAGCGTGTTTTCCAGAACGGAGACATATACGGGTTCAAGAGCACGCGTAAAACTGTCGAGCGAGAAGCTGAGCCGGACCCCGCCATAGGGCGCCTTCTCCAGAAAGGCGTACGACAGGATGAAGCCCATCGGAATCGCCATGAAGAGGGTGATGTACAGCAGCCCAGGGCCGAGATAGATCGCCCGTGATGCACGGGTCCGGCGCCTCCTGGCACCGGACCCGTGCACCACGGGCACGTCGGATGAAGACACGATCAACTTGCAGTGATCTCAGTTGCAATCTTCGTGTACTCGGCAGTCTTGTCACCGAGGTCGAGGATCTGCTCCTGCTGGACGATCTCTGCCGGAGTCATGCCCATCGCCGGGTACTGCTTCGCGAGCTCGGCGCCGACCATGTCCATTGATGCCTTGTTCGGGACCTTGGACAGAGCGGTCGTCGCAACCCACGACTGGTTCTTCGCATCAAGAATGGAGTTCAGGAAAGCGTGCGCCGCCTCCTTGTTCTTGGACGACTTCAGGACCACGAGCGTGTCGGTCCAGATATCACTGCCCTCCTTGGGAAGGACGAACTTGACATCGGGGTTCTCAGCGATGGCGTAACTGCACCAGCCATCCCATGCGACCGCCATGACCGACTCGCCGGACACCAACCGGTTGTAGAAGGTGGTGTCGTCATAGGTGAGCAGGTTCTTCTTCGCCGCGAGGGTCAGCTCCTTCGCCTTTTCGAGCTCCGCGGGGTCGACGGTGTTGTTCGAGTAGCCGAGCTTCTTGAGGGCTGGGAGAAGCAGCCAGCGCTCGCTCCCCAGCATGGTGATCTTTCCCTTGGTGTCGTCCGGCGGATTCAGGATGGCGTCCCAACTGTCGGGTGTCTCCTTCACCAAGTCGCTCCGGTAGCACAGCCCTGTCGTACCCCAGGCATACGGAACGGAGTAGACGTTGCCCACGTCGTACGCGAGCGTGCTCGCCTCTGGGTAGAGGTTCTTCAGGTTGGGGATGAGGGACTGGTCAAGGTGCTCGAGGAGGCCGGCTCGGTCGAGCGCCTGCGCATACTGCCCGGAGACGAACGCGATGTCGATGCCCGAGTCGCCGCCCGCCGTGAGCTTGCCCATGATCTCCTCGTTGCTGGCATGGGTCGCCATTGTCACGGGCGTGCCGAACTCCGATGTGAACGACGTCAGAACGTCGGGGTTCGTGTAGTCGGCCCAGTTCGAGACCGTAAGGGTCTGCTTAGACAGATCTGCTTTCGGGTCAAGCGGAGCGGCCGACTCTGAACTACCGGCCGAGCCCCCTCCGCACGCCGAGAGAGCGAGCGCGGCAACCACCGCTACTGCGCCAACCATGCCTCTTTTGCGTACCGCACTTGCTCGCATGTCCTGACTCCTATCTGGCCAGGCTTGACCGCCCAATGGGCGGTGCTGCCTCGCGATTGGATTGGTCTACCTATCGGATCGGCTAGTCGTGGTGCGGTATTTGTTCTCTGTCGATCGATCGATAGAGAGCGAATGCCGAACGATAACCTCGTCTTGCGGAGCGCGTCAAGGACTTTTTCATACCTGCGCGGCTCTACTTGGCTCAACTCGCCGTTCCGCACTTCGGTCAAGCGGGATAACGGCCGACGCAGACGGACCAGAAACACCGCTGTGGCACCTACTCGGTCGCCGAACTGCCCACGGTCACGATCGTGCTCGCCTGCTAGATCGCCGTCACCAACATGCGACTCCTGCGATGTTTGCACGAGGAGACCAGACTCGGCCCCGAGGACCACGAGCTCCTCAAAGCCGGCCAGGACGGCCACGGCTTTCGACAGCTGACCACGTCCGAGGCCGATGCGCTCAACACGCTTCACCTAGAGAAGGCATAGGCGGCAGGAAGCAATCGCGAAAAAGCGCCCCCCGGCGCCGCGCCGAGGGGCGTTCTTGCTACTAATGGGTGGGCGGCTTTCCCGCGAACCGGCCATTGTGGAGGTGCCGGGATCCGTCG
>CAIVQM010000150.1 GCA_903908025.1 uncultured bacterium | reverse complement strand
GTAGTGACAAGCCGCCGCGATCAGCGCTGGTGTCGGAGGCTGCACTGGCGCCAGCGGCGAACTTCCAGAGTGTGTACAAGGGGAGCGATGCGGGTGTCCTCACCCCGGTCGGCTCGTATGCCGGATCGACGAGCCACTACGGCACCTTCGATCAGGGCGGGTCGCTCTGGGAGTGGACCGAGGCGGCCTACCCCGACAAGGTGAGCGGCCCCAACCGAATCGTTCGAGGTGGGTCCTGGGGACCGGGAATCACGCCGCTCAGCAAGACGGTTCGCCGCGATTACGGACCGATGGGCGGAGCTCCGTTCTACGCCGACGACGACACCGGCTTCCGCCTCGCCGCGGTCGCGCAGCCGTAGACGGAAGCCGGATTCTCCATCAGGCCGTTTGATCGGTCGGGCTCCCGTGCGACGGCCTCAGTCGCCCAATAGCGGCCGGAGCTCCACCCGGCGATTGCAGGCCCTCGACCCCTCCACCGCAAGTCGCCGCGCCACCTCGAGGTCAGGTGCGGTGATCAGCCAGAAGCCGACGATGTACTCGGTCGACTCATGCAGGGGTCCGTCGATACTCACGTTGTCTGCGCCGCGGTTGTCGAACACGACTGCGGCGCTGGGTGGAGTGAGACCGCCGGCGAAGAGCCAATGCCCGTCAGTCTGCAGTCGCTCGTTGAATACGTCGATGGTGGCCATCTCCTCGGCGGTGGCGAGGCCGGTCTGATCAGCGATCACCGAGATCAGGAACTGCATGTCAGGTACTCCTCAAGTGCGTGGCGCGCCAATTGCGAGACGCTCGTCCCCTGATCCTTGGCGGCCTGCTCCGCCCGTGCCTTGAGCTCGGGCGTGATGCGAAATGACACGTGCGGGGAATGCGCCGCCTCACCTGTCAGCGATGGCCGGCCGGCACGGCGATCGATGTCTGCCTCGACTTCTGCCAAGGCCTGGTCGACGTACGCCTGATCGACCCGTCGGCCCCTGCTGTCAAGGATCACCTCGCGCTCGAGATCGACGTCGGGTCCGACGATCATCAGCGCGTTGGTGCGCTTGCGGCTCATCCTGTTCTCCTTCGAAAACGCGTCGGCATTGCATGGATGATGAGGAGCAGCCCAGGTAGAACGACGGCGACGATTTCGATCTCCTCTCCGCGAGAGTCAGTACCGACAAAGCGAATCTTGGGGTCCGTGGTCGAACTGCCCAGCGTGTCCGAGGCTCCGTGAGTCCAAAGCACCTGCCAAATACGCCGCCTGCTGATCCCGTGCTTGCGGGCACCACTAGTGATCCGAACCTCGAAACTTAGATCTATTATGGAATACATAATTGACAGTCGCAAGGTGTAGACCCAGCCGGCAGTTCTCCGAACAGCGTGCGATCGCACATGTCTTCCCCCCGCGAACGAGGATGGACGCTGTCAGGGCCAGAACCGATCCCGGCCAGCAAAGTTGTGGACGAACGACGCAGCTCGGGCGCCTGTGGACGACTCAGCCGGCCGCGTCCACCTCGTGCAGGAAGCTGATCAGCCCGGGCAGGTACGTCTCCGCGTCGTCATACATCGCCATGTGACTGCCATCAGCGCAGTAGAGGAACTCGCCGCGGGGGAATCGCTCGGCCATCGCGCGCAAGTGGCCGGGATCCATGGTGTCGTGACGCGCTCCGATGACGAGGGTGGGCACGTCGATCTTGTCTAGGTCATCGAACCGGGACCACTCGACGAGCGTGCCGCGCGCACCCATCTCGCTCGGTCCCTGCATGTGCACGTAGACCTGCTTGTTGGTGTGGCTGAAGGATCGATCAACGCATTCGGGCCACTGGTCGGCCGGACGCCGGAGCACGTGGAACACGTAGAAGTGCTCCATCAGGAGTTCCTCGTACTCTGGGTTGTCGTAATCCTCTTCGGCCTCGATCTCCAGGATGCGCGCCAACGCTGCCTGGTTCATCTGCGGCATCAGAACGTCATGCGCGTAGTGGTTGTACGCCGGGATGTCCGACATCATGTTGGAGACGATCAGGCCCTTGAGGTGCTGGCCGTACTTGAGCGCGTACTCAATACCGAGGATTCCTCCCCAGGAATGGCCGAGCAGGAAGAAGTTGTTGGCGTCGAGTCCAAGGGCCAGCCGCACCTGCTCGACCTCGTCGACGAATCGCGGGAGATCCCACAACGACATGTCGTCCGGCTGATCACTGCCGTAGGAGCCGAGCTGGTCGTAGTAGATGAGTTCGATGCCCGCGTCCGGCAGATAGTCGCCGAAGGTCTCGAAGTACTCGTGATTTACTCCCGGGCCGCCGTGAAGCAGGAGGAGCTTGATCGTCGGGCTCTGGCCGACGGACTGGGTCTGCACCTCGAACGTGCCAACGGGCGTCGTGATGGGGATGCGCCGCATGGTCGTCATCGTTCTCCAGTCCTGAGGGTCCGCCAGCGTCCTAGTATCGCCATCATGGCGACGAACCCCGACCGTGCGAGCTACTTCCCCGCCATCGAGAAGAAGTACGGGCAGCCGATGTCGTACTGGTTCGACCAGATGGCCGAGATCTCCGACCGGAAGTACCCGGAGCAGATCGCATTCCTGCGCGAGAACCACGGCTTCAGCCAGGCGCACGCCAACGCGCTGGTCATGTACTCCCGCGGCTCCAAGAGCGCGCACCGCGTCGGGACCATCGACGAGTACCTCGCGACCTGCGACGAGACCAAGCGCAAGACGGTCCACGCGATCCTCAAGGCCATCACATCGAAGTACCCGAAGATGGAGACGGTCATCGCCTGGAACCAGCCCATGCTCAAGCTCGACGGCCAGTACATCTTCGGCGTGATGGTGCTGACCAACCACATCCTGATGGCACCCTGGAGCAAGGACGTGCTCGAGGAGTTTGCGCCGCGACTGACCGACTACAAGGTCAACAAGAAGACGATCCAGGTCCCGGTCGACTGGAAGCCCGACGTGAAGCTGCTGCGCGACATGGCCGCCGCACGCATCGCCGAGAGCGCCGAGTGAGCGTGACGGGTGACGAGCCGATCCGGTGGGGGTCCGCGGATCCCGGGCCCTTCTTCCACGGCACGAGGGCCGAGCTGAGCGTCGGCGACCTGTTGGAGCCCGGCAAGAGCTCGAACTTCGGCACCAGGAAGACGGCCAACTTCGTCTACCTGACCGCGACCCTCGATGCTGCCGTGTGGGGAGCGGAGCTGGCGCTGGGCGATGCGCCCGGCCGGATCTACGTCGTCGAGCCCACCGGGCCGTTTGAGGACGACCCGAACCTGACCGACAAGAGGTTCCCCGGCAACCCGACCCGGTCCTACCGCACCCGCGAGCCGCTCGTCGTGGTCGGTGAGATCGTGGGGTGGCAGGGGCATCCCACCGAGGTGCTTCAGGGGATGCGGGATCGCGTGGCCGAGATGACGAGGCAGGGCATCGAGGCCATCAACGAGTGAGGGGCCGGGGCGCCCGCTAGACGCCAAATACGCTTCTCTTTAGACGCGACGTTGCGTATTTGGTGTTTATGCTAACCTGTTTCCATGCGCGCCGCCTTAGCTGATTCGGTCGCCCTTGGAGCGAGTGACGAACTGATCACGACCGGCGAGGCAGCGCGGCTGCTCGGCATTTCCCGGCAGCACGTTGTTGACCTCTGCACTGCGGGGGATCTGCCCTTCACGACGGTCGGCAAGCACCGCCGACTTCGTCGACGAGACATCGATCTCCTGAAGGACGCCGACCTGCGACTCACGCGCGACCAAGTACGAAGCCTGCTCCTGTCCCACGCCGTTGCCGGTCGCCTCGCTATCGACCCTGAGGCGGGCCTTGCCCTTGCGCGACTCAACCTGGAGAAGATGCGAGGGGCCTCTCCCCGTGGGGCCGCCAAGGTGTGGCTCGACGAATGGGCCCAGTTGCTCGAAGGTCCGCTGCTCGTCTTGCTCACGGCACTCACCTCACGGTCTCCCCGCTCACGAGAGCTTCGTCAGAACTCCCCCTTCGCGGGTGTCCTCTCGGACGAGGAGCGACTGAGTGTGCTGGCGAACCTTCCATCTGCCCGTCAAACGGACGACGCGTGACACGGGAGGAATTGGCCCACCTGCTGCGGGCGGCAGCGAAGATCACCGACGACCCGGGCATTCTCGTCATCGGGAGTCAGTCCATCCTCGGGACATATTCCGAGCAGGATCTGCCGGAACAGGCGTGGATGTCCATCGAAGCGGACATCGCCTTTCTGGACGACCCGGACGCACACAAGGCGGATCTGGTCGATGGAGCCATCGGCGAACTGTCACCGTTCCATGAGATGTACGCCTACTACGCCCAGGGTGTTGAGGTTACGACGGCCGTCCTCCCCGACGGGTGGCGCGACCGCCTGGTGCCGTTCGTTTCGGCGTCAGCCGAACCAGCGACGGCCGTCTGCCTCGAGCCGCACGATCTCGTGGTCGCCAAGCTGGTGGCAATGCGCGAGAAGGACCGGATGTTTGCCGTCGCGCTATTGGATGCCGGTCTCGTGAGCCTGGAGACGCTGCATAAACGCGCATCGATGCTGTCTTCGACCAGCCCGCTCCAACGTCGAGCAATAACCGAATGGCTCACGTCCATGGGTCGGCGCAGCACCAGGTGACATCGTCCTCGGCTACCGTCCTCGTTGGAGGAGGTACGCCATGACACCCGACACAGCCGAGCACGCGCACCCGGGCTGGTACGGCGCCGTCATGTCGACGGCAGTGCTTGCCGTCATCGCCCACGAAGAGCGGGTGATCTGGGGGGCCGAGTGGCTCGACTGGCTGGCCGTCGCACTGCTCCTGACGACAACGGTCCTCGCGCTGGTGCTGGCTCCTCGCTACACACGAACGATGGTGCGACCTGGGGCTGCGCGCACGATGCTTGGCAATCCCGATACCGGCTCGATGCTCGCGACCGTCCCGGCGGGGATCCTGCTGCTGGCGGCGGCGTGGGGCACGATCGGTCCCGTCGCAGTTCCGGTCGGAGCAGCACTCACGATCGATGCCGTGCTCGCGGTCGTCGGTACCGTCCTGGCTCTATGGCTCGGGATGATGTGGTCGACGTCGACCGGCCGCGGATCCAAAGGCCTCGCTGGCGTCAACGGCAGCTGGCTCATCCCTCCGGTCTGCACAATGCTGGTCGCCAACGCGCTCGCCCCGCTCATCGCGTCCAACGCGGATTTTGCCGATGTACTGCTCCTGATCGGGTACGGATTCCTGGGCGCCGGGCTGGTGATGTTCTTCGTCATGCTGGCACTGCTCGTCGCGCGGCTGATCCTCCATCCGGACCTGCCCGGAGCGCTCGCCCCGACGATGTGGGTGCCGCTCGCACCTGCCGGCATCTTCGGCATCGCCGCAATCCGGCTGACGGAGGGTGCCATCGACGTAGGCATCGCCGACCCCGCCACGATCGACATGGCGGCAGTCCTGGCCGCCCTCGGATTCGGCTTCGGACTGTGGTGGGCGCTGTTCGCCGGCGTCGACCTCGCGCGCATGCGCCGCACGGGCACGGTGACCTTCCAACCCGGGTGGTGGTCGTTCGTGTTCCCGCCGGCCACTCTCCTGCTCTCCCTGCTGGGGATCGAGGAACTCTTCCAGACCGACCGCCTGAAGTGGATCAGCACTCCACTGTGCTTGGTACTACTCGTGTTGTGGAGCTACCTGGCCGTGAAGTCGTTGCGTCGCCAACGTGAACCAGCATCAACCCCTACCCTTCAGTGACAGTCAGTCGAGTCGAAGCCCGTTGGCTCATTCCGTAGGGAGTCCCGTTGCCCGGTCGTCTCGCCCGAATCGTAGGTGTCGGCACATCTTCACTCTTGATCATCTCGAGCGTCGCCGTGTCCGCTCCCGCCGAGGCTTCAACTCAGGTGTCCTTCACCACGCCCGGGCTCACATCCTGGTCGGTGCCAACTGATGTCACCACGATTACCATCACCGCTACTGGTGCGGGAGGCGGCGGCGGCCTCCACAGCGTCGGCGGCGCCGGATGCACGGTCACCGCTTATTACGCGGTCACACCCGGACAGTCGATTCGCCTGTTCATCGGCGGTGGCGGAGGCGGGGCCACCGGCACCGTCAGTGGGGGCGGCGGCGGATCGACAACGATCGACCTCCAACTCACCGACCAGATCATCGCCGGTGGCGGGGGTGGCGGGGGTGGCTACAACAACGTCGACCCGATCGCAAACCCCAGCAACGGCGGGAACGGCTGCGGCGGAGACGCACCTGGCGGTGGGCCGAATGGTTATGGCGGCAGCGCAGGAGTCGGCGGCCTCGGCGGGGGTGGCACCGGCGGGAGCGTCGGTGGCACGGGCGTGGCCGGACTCGGTGGTGAGGGGGGTGGCGGCGGCAGTGCCGGTCTTGGAGACTCCTGTTCTGGAGGGAATGGAGGTTCGGGGTCCGGCGGTGGTGGCGGCGGTGGTGGCGGCGGCGGGTTCGGCGGCGGCGGCTCCGGTGCGGTCCAGATGTGGGGCGGCTCAGGCGGCTACTACGGCGGCGGTGGCGGTGGCGGCAGTACCGGCCCGGCGTTCAGTTCCTTCGCCGCGTCCACGAACGGTGGCGGCAACGGCGTTGCCGGCGGCAGCGGTCAGGTCACCATCACCATCGGAACTGCGGACCCGGCGCCGTCGTGGTTCCAGGCGTACGCGCGTCCCGCTTCCGCAAGTTGCGACCCGGGCTGGAGTTCCAGCTGGGCTCAGTGGCCAGGCGATGGCGCCGGCGGTTTCGTCTGCAATCGCGAGATCTACCAGACGATCTCGGGCACCTGGTCCAGTCGCCTTGCTGAGCGGCCTGCATCCCTTCCGCTTACTCATCCCGCCAGAGCGCGCCTCATCCACTACCGCTGCTGAACGTCGCCGAGCGAGGTCGTCAGGCCGGACGTTGCGGACGTCGGCGCACCCGCTCGCCTGACGCGCGAGCCGCTGCCCGTCGCGCAGCAGCGGCGCGATGCAGTCGCGGGACGACGAACAGCACGTACACCGTCGACACCGCACCTAGTCCGAGCACGATAAGGGCGGGCGCTGCGGAGAACTGGGTGGGGATCTCCGGATCGGAGAACCCCGAAGCCAGAGCAAGGCCCGCAAAGAGCACAGCGCCGAAGCCAGCGACCGCAGGCCCAGCCCACAGCCGGAACGGACGGTGACGGTCGCTCGTGCGTCGCAGCTTCAGCAGTGCGGCCGATGCGATCGCGAACACGGATGCCTCAAGTGCTGCGCCCACCGCGACGAGCAGCAGCCATCTCCCGGTTGCGAAGACGAGGGCTCCGACGACGGCCGACACTGCGGCTAGGACGACGACGGCAAGCCACGGAACGGCGCGCATGTTCAGCTTCGCGAACGAGCGCGGCAGGTTGCCTTCGCGTGCGGCCGCGTAGACGAAACGCGATGCCACGAGGAAGCCGCCGTTGAACGTGTTGATCGCGGTGAGGACCGTCACACCAAGCATCCAGATCACGCCGACCCGCCCGAGGGCGGCCTGACCGAGGAGGAGCTGCGGATAGGCACTGCCGTGTGCGACATCCTTCGGCACCAGATGATCCAGGCCCAGCGCGAACGCCGTCGCCGCCAGCCAGATCAGCACGGGCCCGATGAACAGGGCGCGCGTGATGACACTCGGCTTGCGCGCCTCCTCTGCCGTGGTGGTGACCCACTCGAATGCGGCGAACAGGAAGAGTGCGAAGGCGATCGCCTGGAAGCCGGACATGACCCCGTTGCCGAAGAGGGCGAACGGTGTCTCCGGAACGATGCCGGGCTTCGTCAGTGCCACGATCGACAGGAGCACGGTGCCGGCGAGCACGGTGTACGTCACGATCGACTGCACTCGGCCAGCCATCGTGATGCCGCGCAGGTTCAGCAGCGTTGCAATGACGAGCAGCGCGAGGATCCACACGTAGGCAAGCGCGGGCGGCTCGTCGAGGACATGCTGAATGGCAGCGCCGATGAGGAAGGCGTCGGCAGCGATCACGAGGATCACCGTGGTCATGTACGTCAGCGTGATGATGAGTGCGGCCCGGACACCGAAGGCACTGGAGATGTAGAGCCGCACGCCAGCGGCCGTCGGCCACATGCCGTTCAGCTCGCTGAAGACACCGGAGACCACGAAGGCCAGCAGCCCGCCGATGAGGATCGCCAGCCAGGCACTCGATCCCGCAGCGAAAGTTGCGACAGAGACGACGCCGATGAAGTTGATGGCGGCGAAGGCTAGGCCCGCCGACGTGGCCGTGGCCGTCACTGTCCCGACGGACCGCCGCAGGTGGTGCGGATGGTGATCCGTCAACGTCGAAGGCGTGTCTCCTCCGCTCACGCGTCCGGCCAGATGACGTAGCTGATCGCGTCGATTCGCATGATGTCCTCCTGCGAACCGCGCACCTGAATCTCCCCGCGCAGGTACTTGGGCATCGGGTTGATGTCACCCCAGAACATGTCGCAGAACGTCTCCGAGTCAGTCGTCACGACGATGTCGGGCACGCCCGTGTGGCCCTGACTCGTGCTGACGATCTCGCCCGCCTGCACGTCCATGCTGAAGGTGTCGCTGGTGTCGTTGCACACGAAGTGCAGCATCCGGGTCCAGTCGCGCTGCATCTTGCGCAGGCGCTCGTTGGTGTTGCAGCTGACGGTGTAGTCCTCCAACGCCTCGTCGACCTCGTCCCAGTTCGCCATGCGGCTCAGCCTTCCTGCGCTGCTCGTTGCGGACGGCGCCGGACCCGGGTCGTCTCTTCGTCGGCAGGACCATCGCCCGCCCGCACCGCGTTGATCGACTCATCGAGCGCGGTGAGCAGCAGATCGATCTCCTCGGGGCCGACAACGAGTGACGGCATGAGGCGCATGACCGAAGGCTCGTTGCCGCTGTAGATCGCGAGAACACCCCGCTGCGAGAGCTGGTACGACATCCGCGGGCCGTGTGAGTCCTCGCGGTACTTCACTCCGGTCATCAGCCCCCGACCGCGCGTCTCAGCGATCATGTCGGGATGGCGAACCGCCAGCTCCGTCAGCCCTCCGAGCAGTCGATCGCCCATCGCGGCGGCGTTCTCGACGAGGCCCTCCTCCTCGATGACCTCGAGGGTGGCGAGAGCGATCGCGCAGGCAAGATCGGATCCGCCGAACGTCGAGAGGTGGATGAACGGATGCGGGATGAGGAACTCGCGCATCTCCTCCGTGTATATCGTCGCGGAGATGGCCGCGAGGGAGCCGCCCAGCGACTTGGCCACCATCATGACATCGGGCACGACACCCTCATGCTGCGATGCGAACCAGCGGCCAGTGCGGCCCATGCCAGTCTGGATCTCGTCGAAGATCAGCTTCGCTCCGACGCTGTCACATGCCTCACGCGCAGCAGTCAAGTAGCCGTCGGGCGGGACGACGATGCCGCCCTCGCCCTGGATCGGTTCGAGGATCACCGCGGCGGTGCGGTCGTCGACCGCGCTGCGCAGCGCGTTGGAATCGCCGAAGGGGACGAACACGAACTCCGGGATCAGCGGTTCGAACGGCTCACGGAACGCCTCTCGTCCACCTGCCGACAGGGCGAAGCCGGTATGGCCGTGATAGCCGTTGACGGTCGACACGACCCGCGGACGACCCGTCGACCCGCGTGCGAGCTTGAGCGCGAAGTCGACGGCCTCTCCACCACCCGTGCCAAAGGTCGTGCACGTGAGGTCACCGGGTGACAGTTCGGCGAGACGTTCAGCGAGTCGCGCATTCTGTGCACTGCACAGCAGGAAGTTGCCGTGGTCGAGATGGTCGAGGGCCTCCTTCGCGGCGGCCACGACCTTCGGATGCCGGCGACCGACGTTGAACGAGCCGGCCGATGTGAAGCAGTCGAGGAAGCGACGGCCGTCCACGTCCCACACCCACGCCCCCGAACGCTCGCCTTCGACGAGGTCGAGGCCGGCTGTGCGCATGACGCGCACCTTCTGCGGGTTGAGGTAGGTGCTGAAGTCGGCGAGCGCGGCCGCGCGCTCGTCGGCGTTTGCCGGAATGGCCAGGTCACTCACCAGCACATGATGTCGGACCCACGGGCGTGAAGGAGGCTGATCGACTACTGCTGGCGCATCAGCGATCGGTCAGAAGACGACCATGGCGGTGCCGGCCAGGATCACGCCGAGCGCGATGATCTCGGGGCGCACCATCCGCTCCTTGAGGAAGATGAGGGCGAGGATCGCGGTTACGACCGGACTCAGCGCGGCAAGCACCGAGACGATGCCGATGTCACCTTCCGCGGCTGCCGTGTAGAAGGCGACATATCCGAGGGCGAGGGCGGCGCCTGCACCCGCTAGTGGGGCGATCTCGTGCTTCGTCAGCCCGCCGAATGATCGCGCTGCAATCGCCACCCCGAAACCCACGACAACCTGAGGGACCTCAGAGAGGGCCAGGGTTCCGTAGATGTTGTTCAGGGAGCCAACATCAAGGACCACGATGGAGGCACCCCAGAAGACCGCTGACACCAGTGCAAGGAGGATGGCGACGAGTTGGCCACGTCCACCGCCTTCTGCACCGGCCGGCTTCTCGTGCTGGAGGATGAACATGACCAGGCCGGCCAGCACCACGACGACACCGACGACAGCAAATGGCTCGATGGCCTCACCCAGGAAGATCGAGTAGGCAAGCGGGATCAGTACGTACGCCTGGCTCACACCCGTCGTGACGCCCATCTTCCCCATCGCCAGCGCCTTCAGGATGAAGACCGTTCCGATGAGGCCGAGTAGCCCGCCCAGCAACCCCGAGACGACATCGATCTCGTCGAACACCAGGCTGCCTGTGACAACACCTAGGACGAGGTACAGCAACGTCGCCGCGCCGCCACTGACGAGGACGACGCTGTATACCGACATCTGCCGGCCGGCGCGCCCGATTCCGAACTGCCACGTACCCCACAGGGCGCCACACGCCAGAGCTAGCAGGATGTACACGGGCTGACCCTCCCACGCCGCTCGTGCGAGGTCTGGTGCAGGGCGTCAGCGATACGCATCGCGCCGATGCCCCAGTCGAAGGATCGTGACAGTGACGACATCGTCGTCGATCGAATACACGACTCGATAGTCGCCCCTGCGAACTGACCACATGCCCGTGAGCTTGCCGGCCAGGGGTCTGCCAACGCGATACGGGTTCGCCGCGAGGGCCCCGTTGCTGAACTCCCAAGCGGCGGCCGCAACCCCCTCCGGCACGGACTTCTCAAGGCCCGTCGGGCAGGTGTCGACAGCACAATGCGGAACGTCACTTCCGGGGACGCATCCTGACCGCTCCCACCTCAATGACCTCGCCCTTGGCGATCCCCCGCCGCGCCTCATCGATCTCTGCCATGGCCTCCGGATCGGAGAGAATCGCAATGGTCTCCTCCAGTGACTCCAGATCCTCCGGCGAGATCAGAACTGCAGCGGCTTCACCATTGCGAGTGATCACGACGCGCTCATGCGTCCCCTCAACGGAGTCCACGAACGCCGACAGTTGAGCTTTGACGGTGGCGAGAGACGTGATAGTCATGACCTGAATTATCGTCATGTAGCAACGCCCGTCAATGGGTGCAGCAGCTGAGCCCATTTGCGATCGATCAGATCGCAGCCTGCACGTGGACGCCAGCCTGTTCCATCGCACTGATCGCCTCGGCGGTCGTATCCGGAGCAACGCCGGCGGTCAGCGGCAACAGGACGTTCGTCGCGTAGCCGTACTTCTCCGCGTCCAGCGCTGTCGCCTTGACGCAGAAGTCGGTGGCCAGCCCGACGATGTCGACGGAGGTGATGTCCGAATCCTTCAGCAGCCGGTTCAGGGAACGGCCATCGTCGGTGGTGCCCTGGAACCCGCTATAGGCCGCCGATTCGCGCCCCTTGGAAACGATCGCATCCAGGCACTGCACGAAAGGGCCATGTGAATCGAGGTTGGGTGAGAACTCCGCCCCAGCAGTACCGGCCACACAGTGCTTCGGCCAGGTGTCGATGAAGTCGGGGTGAGTCGAGAAGTGGTGCTCCGGATGGATGTGCCAGTCACGAGTCGCGATGATCAGCCTGTAGTCCGTGCGATGGGCTGCGAGGAAATCCGCGACGCCCGATGCGACGGCGTCGCCGCCCGTGACCGGCAACGACCCGCCTTCACAGAAGTCGCGCTGGCAGTCGACCACGATGAGCGCCCGCAACGGGCTGCTGGCCACGGAATCCGGCGACGATGTCGATGCCACACGATGAGGCTAGACCCAGATGGAGTCGCATCCCTGCCCAGCGCTGTTTACGCTGGTGGTCTGGCTTCGGAGCCGGGCTCGCCCGCCTCGTTGATGAATACCTTCGCGGCAAGGACCCGCGTGTTCGTCGAGTGATCTGCCTCCACTCCCAGCACCGTCATGATGCGATGAATCATGTTCTCGACGGACTTCACCGTTGTCGATCGGCGCGCGGCGATCTCCTCGTTCGTCAGGCCCGCGGCGACCATGCGCAGGACCTCGGCCTGCGCGAGGGTGAGTCCGTCCAGCTTCCCCGCCGCACTGCGCGCGTCCATGGGGGTACTGCGGTCGTCGCGAAACAGCCTCTCAAGGGTCTCGAGCAGGACGCTGGGTACATCCAGCGCACGCTTGTTCAGGTACGCAGCATCCGCCAGTGCCGCATGGCGGCGATCCGGTGCGATGGCGTAGTTCGACAGGATGACCACCCGGAGCGTGGGGCGCCTCTTCTTCAGCGCCACCACGAGATCGATCCCCGACGGCCCATCGCGCAGATCGATATCCGTGACAAGTGCGGCCGGCCGGAATGCCTCGAACGCCCTCGATGCCGACATTGCGCTCGAGTGCGCGCCGACGAGATACCCGCCCGAGGTGAGCAACTCGGAGAGGAAGGTGCGCGACATCGCTTCGTCCTCGACGAGGAGGATCCTCGTAACACCCGAGCCCGTCATGCAGACTCCCCCTTCGCGACACGCGATGATTCATCCCGGCAGGCGACACGCGCATGCAACGTCGTTGTCGAGTCGAACTCTAGGTGCCAGTCCGCGCAGTTCGCCTCAAAGATGTTCGATCCCGTACCGCCCACGCCTCGCATTTGGGTCGGCGTCCCGTCGTCCATGACGGTCAACTGAAGGTAGCCAGGCTCGAGTCCGACGGTAGCGCGAACCGAATTCGCATTGCCATGACGGACAGCGTTCGTGACGCCCTCATTCAGAACCTGAAGGAGCGAGTGCGCCGCAAGCGCATCGAGGTCGAGGATCCGCTCGGCATCGGGCATCACGACAACCGTCAGGCGGATGGCGCCATCCCAGACGTCCGAGAGGTTGGCGACATCGTGGCGCCACGGGGTGTCCGTCTCATCACCGAGTGCGTACTGCAAGCGCGTCGTCAGTCCCGCGATCGTTTCCGCCGCTTCGTCCGGCGATTGATCTCGGAGCTTGAGGGCTGCCGCCACCATCGTGGCCTGCACCGTCCCGTGCAGAAGGCGCCCGAGGCTACGTTGCTCATTCCACGCGCGTTGACGCAGACGAGCCGAGGTCCATTCCACTGCAAGCACCGCGTCGCGAAGCTGTTCTTCAGCCGAACGCTGCTGCTGCTCGACCGACCCTTCAATCGCTGCAGCCACCATCGTCATCAACGCCATTGCCAGAAGGACGAACATGGAGGAACTCGACACAGAGAGTCCCAACGCGGCCAGCAGGAACCCGGTTAGCACAGTGACGGACACCCACGCACCGATCACCACGGCAGCACTCAACGGCAACGGCCACTTCGGGATCGCCCGCATGATCGGGGGACGAAGCGCCCACAGCAAGAGACCGACCGCGCTGGCCGACAGCAGAACGGCGAGGGCTCCCGGAACCGGCCCGAGAACGTGCATGGTGACGACTAGTGCGGTGGCGACGATGACAGCCGAAGTGACCAAGGGAGCGAACGGCCGAGCCGTGAAGATCCCTGCCACGTAGTTGCGCAACGGCACGCGCGCGGATACCGGTCGCTTCTCGACAGCCGCGAGCAACTCGGCATCGCTAACCGCCCGTCTCTCGAGCTCGTAGCTCAACGGTCGGATGAGATCGTCCACGGTCCGGCGCAGAGAGGCTGCGGCGGATGTTGGCTCGGCGCTGGCAGCACTTGCTGACTCAAGTCCCGCGCTCAGCAAGGCCTGCGTCTGCTCGATTACGTTGGCACGGAAATCGGTGATGAGGCTGCTGGATCTCTCGGCTAGTTCCCGCTCGTGCAACAGTTCCGCGCGCAACTGATTGACCGCGGCGCGATGCTGGCGCCATTCATCAACGATGAGCGTCGCTAGGGAGTACCAGACCGCGAAGGAGACCGCGGCGCCGATTGCTCGCTGATCGGTGAAGCCGTTGTCGACCAGCCCGAGTCTCTCACCCGCGTAGGCCAGAAACGCTCCGCGCACCCATCCGGCAACGAGGAGCGTCGCGATGAGGGCGAATGCGCGTGATGCCCGAGACCGAGGGGACAGGTAGGTGAGCCAAGCAACGAGCAGGATGCCGCCCAGCAGCAACTGCGCAACAACACTGAGGACGACCCACTCCCAAGGACGCACATCCGGCCCATCCGGTATCCATGAGAACGCCGCGGCGGTACCGCCCACCAGTGTGAACAGCCAGGCGGGAAGGCTGATGGCGTTAGGGCCGCCGAGTCGCAGCCACCAACGTGGGACTTTCTCCACACGACTCCCGTCAACCTGGTCTCCTTCGAGGCTATCGGGCGTCGTCCATCTATCTGCCGCTGATGACGGCATTGAGCGCGAGGCGTGGGGTTATCCCTACAAGACGAACATCGATTCAGGCGCGCTTCTACCTTCGAGGCAGCAGGTCCAGCGGCCATCAGGCGGTTGGGCGCAATGCACACAGCGGAGGTTGATCATGGGCACACTCCTCGCCCGGCACGCAGAAATCCTCGTAACGATGGATGACGAACGACGCGAGATCAAGGATGGCGCGATCTTCGCGCGCGACGGCATCATCGAGCAGGTCGGTCCGACCTCTGAGTTGCCGGATACCGCGGACCTCGTGATCGACCTCTCCGGCCAGGTCGTATTGCCGGGACTCGTGAACACCCATCACCACCTCGACCAGACCCTGACTCGCAATCTTCCGCAGGCCCAGAACATCAACCTGTTCCCGTGGCTCATCGCGCATTACGAGATCTGGGCTGAGCGCACGCCAGAGGCAACCCGCGGCAGCACGCTCGTGGGGCTCGCGGAGCTCGCGGCCAGCGGTTGCACCACCGTGTTCGACCACTCCTACGTCTTCCAGAACGGCTGCAAGGTCGATGATCAGATTGCGGCCGCAGCTGAGATCGGCACCCGGTTCATCGCGTGTCGCGGATCGATGACTCTGGGCAAGTCCCTCGGTGGACTTCCGCCCGACAGTTGCGTCGAGGACGAGGACGCGATCCTCATCGACTCCGAGCGAGTCATCAACCAGTACCACGATCCGTCACGCGGCTCGATGCTCAACGTGTCCCTCGGCCCGTGCTCGCCGTTCTCGGTGACACCTGGCCTCATGGTGCGTTCCGCTGAGCTCGCGCGTCAGCACACGGGTGTTGGCCTGCACACGCATCTGTGCGAGACATTCGACGAGGAGAAGTTCACCCTCGAGATGTACAAGATGCGTCCCGTCGCATACATGGAGTCCGTCGGCTGGCTCGGCAACGATGTCTGGTACGGCCACGGCATCCATGTCAACGACCTCGAGATCGCGCAGTTCGCCGAGACTGGCACGGGCGTCGCCCACTGCCCCTCGTCCAATATGCGTCTCGCCTCAGGTATCGCTCCGGTCAAGAAGTACCGCGACGCCGGCGTCAAGGTCGGCATTGGCGTAGACGGCTCAGCAAGCAACGACTGCAACCACATGCTGGGCGAAGTTCGTCTCGCGATGCTGCTTGCCCGTCTGCGCATGGGCCTGCTCCCGCCGGAAGGTCCGCAATCCGTGCTGTCCACCTCTGATCCGCTGCGCGCGGCCGAGTGGATGACGGCACGCGAGGCCCTCGAGATCGGTACGCGCGGCGGAGCCGAGGTACTCGGCCGTCCCGACATCGGTCACCTGGCGCCAGGAATGTGCGCGGACTTCTTCAGCATCGACCTCAACACCGTCGATTACGCCGGTGGCCTGGTCGATCCTGTCGCGGCAACCGTGTTCTGCGCTCCGCAGAAGGCCAAGTACACCGTGATCAACGGCCGCGTGATCGTTGAGAATGGTCAGGTCGTCACCGTCGACATGGAGCCCGTGGTGCGCGAGCACAATGCTTTCGCCCTCGCGCATGCAGGTTAGTCGCCATGGAGACAACCGAAGCAACCATTGTCACGAACACCTGCGTCGCGCCCGAGCATGAGGCCGAGTTCGCCGCGTGGCAGGCGGAGATGATCCGAGTAGTCGAGACGTTCCCCGGGTTCGAGGACTGGCAGGTCATCCCGCCATTCCCGCCGACACAGGTCGACTGGGTCATCGTCCAGCGATTCGCTACGCCTGAGCAGGCGCATCGCTGGCTGTCCTCCACGGAACGGGCCGACATGGTCCGACGGATCCAGCCGGTGCTGGTCGGCGACGATGCCGTCAACATCTTCGTCGGCTCACCCGGGCCGGAGAAGGTCGAGGAGACAACAGCCGTGATCATGACCAAGGTGGCGCCGGATGCGGAAGCCGACTTCCTCGCCTGGCAGAAGCGTCTCGACGCGGCCCAGTCGAAGTTCCCCGGCTACCTCGGCTGCGAGGTACAGCCGCCAGTGCCGGGGTTCCAGGAACACTTCGTGACCATGCTCAAGTTCGACTCGTCAGAGCATCTCAATGCATGGCTCACGTCATCGGAACGGCTGGCCATTCTTGATGAGTCAACCAAGTTCGTCGAGAAGTCGGTCATCCGGCAGGCCCGATCGGGCTTCGGCAACTGGTTCGCGTTCGGTGCACAGCGCCAGGGGATGGCACCGGCCTGGAAGAACAACTACATCGTGCTGCTGGGGCTTTACCCCATCGTCATGCTGGAGATCGTCTTCCTGAACCCGTACCTCCACTGGATGCCGACACCGATCGGCAACTTCATCGGCAACATCATCAGCGTCGGCGTGCTGGGTTGGCCGGTTATCTGGCTGCTGTCGAAGTGGTTCGCCTGGTGGCTGGTGCCTACAGCCGAGCCGAACAAGGGCAAGGACATCGGCGGTGCCATCCTTGTCCTACTCATCATTGCGATCATGGGGCTGATCTTCTACTTCATCGGATTCCCCGTCGCAAATGTGGACTCGATCTAGGAAGGGAGGACGTCATGACTGCATCGATCATCATCGTCATCGGTACCGCGATTGTCTTCGCGCTGTGGTTCTCCCCACTCGGCAACAAGGCCGGGATCTGGGGCGGTCAAGGCTAGGCAGCTCCACGGAGGGCCCGCCTCGTCGTCACCTGGAGACGTCGGGGCGGGCCCTTCGATGCTGAGCCGGCCAGTAGTCCAGGTGCACGCCGAGGGCAATGGCTGCGTTCAGCGGGAAGTGTGGATCGCGCAGGAACTGTCGCGCGGCCAGCACTACGTCGGCATCACCGCTCGTCAGGATCTCCTCCGCCTGATGGGCGTCGGTGATCAGGCCCACCGTGCCGACGAGCGCCCCGGTGTTCTCCTTCACGTAGCGCGCGAATGGCACCTGGTAGCCCGGTGCCAACGGGACATGGGCCGGCAGCATGCCCCCTGACGAGATGTCGAAGAAGTCGGCACCTGCATCCCGCGCCCACGTGACCACCTGTGCCGTGGATTCCTGTGTCACGCCACCGTCGAGCCAGTCGGACGCGGACAGGCGCACCATGATGGGGAACTCGTCACCCACCTCAGCACGAACTGCGCGAATGATGTCGAGGAGAAGACGTGCGCGGTTCTCGGCCGACCCGCCGTATGCGTCCACGCGTGTGTTCGACAGGGGCGAGAGGAATTGGTGCACGAGGTAGCCATGCGCAGCATGCAGTTCAACCGCGTCGAAGCCCGCAGCAACCGCGCGACGCGCACCTGCGGCGAAGGCCGCCGGAAGTGCGGCGACCTCATCGGTCGTGAGAGCCCGCGGCATTGAAGCACCGGGGAAGGCAATCTCCGAAGGCGCCACGGAGACCCAGCCGCCACGATCAGCAGGGACAGTGCCGGTGCCTTCGTATCCCCACGGTGGCGAATCGCTCGCCTTGCGCCCGGCGTGCGCGAGTTGCAGTGCGATGCGGGCGCCTTGGCCCTTGACGAACCTGGTGATGGGCTGCCACGCCGCCACCTGTTCGTCATTCCAGATGCCCGCGTCCCGCGGCGAGATACGTCCCTCTGGGACCACCGCCGTCGCTTCCGTCACGACTAGACCCGCACCTCCGCGAGCGAATGACCCGAGGTGCACGAGATGCCAGTCGCTGGGCATGCCGTCCTCGGCCAGGCAGCTGTACTGACACATGGCAGCCACCCACAGCCGGTTGCGGACCGACATGGACCTCATCTGAATGGGCTCGAACAGCATCTGATCACTCCGGTCGACTCGTGTTGCAGCTCCGTCATTGTCTCCAACTGACGGAGTCACAGTCGCCGCGGGTCGGTCAGATGGTCCGTTGCGTAGTTACGCGTGGAGAGTGATCGGAATGACGTCAGCGATCCTGGCGAAGTCACGATCACTCGACATCACCGTGGCTCCGCTACGCAGGGCAACAGCCGCGATGAGACAGTCGATCAGCCCCCGCGGGGTGAAGCCCGCTTCGCGGCACAGGCCATAGATGCGTGCCGCGGCTTCGAAGTCGCCGGCGGGATCAACGGCAATCCAGGGGCACGACATCACCATGCCTCGTACCGTCGCGTACTCCTTCGCATCGCGAGTCCCGGCAAGCAATTCCATCAGGACCGGCTCGGTCGAAGCCACCGGCTCTCCAGCACGCAGGAGGGCGGCCAGCTCGGGGCCGCGGGAGGTGCCACGAAGCAGATCCACCCAAACCGAGGTATCAGCGAGCAGCACGGCTGGGCTGGTCGGCTGGGACGGCGAAGTCCGGAATGGCGCCGAGCAGGTCGGCGGCCTGATCCGGGGTCAGCGGTTGGCCGATGAGGTGCCGCAGGGCGTAGTCGACCGCCTCGCGCTTCGTCTGGATTCGGTACCGCACCATGACACCGTGCACCAGGGCGTCGTCGATGTCGATGTTCGTGCGAGCCATGTGGATAACCTTACACCTGATTGGTGTATCGACCAGGAAGTCGACCAGTCCCCCACCGCCGCGGGCGCAGTCCGCGCATCCGTGGAGCGATCAGCCGATGACGCGACCGGCACCGCTGTAGCGCTCGCCGTACCAGGGGCCCCTGTAGTCGATGATCTCCACGCCGTCACTCGGGTTGGACGCGCTCACCATCTTGCCGTTGCCGACGTACATGGCCACGTGGTGTGCGCCCCCACCGAAGTAGAAGACGAGATCGCCCGGCTGCAGTTCGGAGTCGGAGATGCGGCGGACCTGACCGAACTGGCTGCCCGAGTAGTGGTCGAGGGATACCCCGGCCTGTCGCCACGCGGCCATCGTCAAGCCCGAGCAGTCGAAGCTGTCGGGGCCATCAGCCGCAGCGACATACCGCTTGCCGACCTGCGAGAGCGCGTACGACACAGCTGCCGCCGCCCGTCCGCCGCCGGTGGAGCCACCGCCTGCCGCACTGTCTCCTGAACCGGAGTCACCACCGGAGTTGCTGCTCGAGTTGCTGCCCGAGCTGTTGCTCGAACTCGCAGCGATTGCGGCCTGCGCCTGCTGCGCGGCGGCCTGCGACTCGCGGTCCTGCTGAGCCTGCAGCTCAGCCAGTCGCTGACGCTCGGCCTCCTGCAGGGACCCGAGAACGGCCTGCGCATCGGCGAGGTTGCCGTCGGCATCGGCCTTTGCCGAGTCCATCTGGTTGCGCAGGTTCTTGGCGATGCCCTCCTGGTCCGCGAGTTGGGCCTCGCTCTGGGCCAGCCGAAGTTGAGCGGTCTTGGTGCGCCGCAGGCCGGACGCCTGGCCCTGCGCCACCTGGTCGAGGGCGGCGGACTGGGCGAGGAAGTCGGTGGGGTCTTCGGCAAGAAGAACCTGCAGGCTGGTGTCGACGCCACCGGACATGTAGACGCCGCGGGCCAGGTCATTGATCGACGCCATCGCGATCGCGAGGTCCTGCCGCTCGCGCTCGACCTTGTTGCGAATCCCGCCGAGTCGCTGCTGGGTGCTGTTGAGCTTCGCCTGCGCCTCGTTGAAGCGCTCCGAAGCGGTGGCAGCCTTCATCTCCAGGTCGCGCACCTGCGCCTGCACCTGCCGGATGTCACGGCTGGGGGCAGCAAGGCTCGGCCCCGCAATGACTGCCGGCAGCAGGATTGCGGCGGCGGCAGCCATGACGCTGCGACGCGCTGTGAACCGCACCGCTGTCTCCGTCCGTCTTCCCGTTGTCGGTCTTTCAGGCTAAGTGACCACTTCGTGACCTGCAAATCCCTTCACGGAATCTGTCCCACCAAACCGCAGATGCATCCTGGGCCGTTTGTCCGCTTTGCGTAGTTCAGTGCCGATCCAGCACGACGCCCGTGATCACATCGCCGGCTTGATCAGCCGCCGGTACCGCGTCGCGGCCATCGAGCCAGTCCTCGGCCGCGGAGAGCAGCGCCGCCACGGCGACCACGGCGATGGCCAGATCGTCGCCCAGCCCGAACGGGCCAAGCAGCGCCTCCGGCAGGATGTCGAGCGGCGAGACGACATAGACGAGGCCTGCGAGGCCCGCGACAAGGCGCCCCCGAGGGGCACCCGCCCAGCGGCCGGTGAAGGCATCACGAAGCATCGGGAGCACGGCGGCCAGGCGCTGACCCAGCGGGTGGCGCCCACGGCTTGCACGCACTGCGCCAGCGACCGTGGTCGCCCGTCCGAACATGCCCATCAGGTCCTCCTCCGGGCTTTTCGCCCCGCCATCCTTTTGGACTTCGACGCCCCATTGTCCCCGACCGTTCCCCTCGACGAGGGGTCACGGCCGCCGGACCTGCGGGAGAAATCGCCGGACCTGCGGGAGAAATCGGTGACAACGACCCCTTTCCCCGTCGTAACCACCCGTTTGTCCCGGAGTCCGGGACAAACGGGTGATGCGAGCGCTCGAACTGGGGGTTACTGCCGATTTCTCCCGGGGCTACCGAACTCCCGGGGCTACCGAACTCCCGGGGCTACCGAACTCCCGGGGCTACCGAACTCCCGGGGCT
>CAIVQM010000149.1 GCA_903908025.1 uncultured bacterium | reverse complement strand
TTCTCGACGCCGCCAGGAACGGCAGCGCCGATCACCTCGCGGACCTGAGCGAGCAGCGGGCGGACGTCGGCCGGCAGGGACCGCAGGTACTCGTCGACATCCCGTGGCTTCTCGGACATGCCGGGAGTCTCACCGGGCACCGACGACCCGTCAACCCCACAGGCGACACTGAGCAGGAAGACTCAGGCGTGGGCGTCAATCAGATGCGCTCACGACATCCTTCAGCGCCTCGTCGGGCAGGACGAATGCCGACAGGGTGAGCTCACTGGGGTCGATGATCGAGGGCCAGGTGGCGGGCAGGACGTGGACGTCGAAGATCTCCTGAACCACGCCGTCGAACTTCAGGAAGCCGACGATCTGGCCGTTGCGGGTGTCGACCATCCAGACGCCGCAGTTGCGTTCGGCGGCCTGCTCCGTGATGGGCAGGGACGAGAACACTGATTCGCGCACCTGTGAGAGCCCGACGAAGGCGTACGGCCCGATGAACGCCAGCCCTCGGGTGAAGCCCGGCAGCGTCGCGATCAGCGTCACCTCACCGGAGTCGACGTCGACGGTCGACAGCGTGCCCTTGCCCGACTCCAGCACCCACAGGCGCTCGTCGTGCCAGCGGGGTGAGTGCGGCATCGACAGGCCCGAGGTCACGATGCGGTCGGTGGTGATGTCGACGATGACACCGGACGTGCCCTTCAGCTCACGCCAGCCGTGCGCGACATCGGTCTGCGACAGCGCCGTGGCGTACCGCGGCACGCCATCGACGACGCACAGGCCGTTGAGGTGGCACCGGTCCTCCCCCGCAAGACCGGTGATCCACGACGGCCGCCAGACGGGCACGAACGAGTAGTCGACGTCCTGACGACACACGCACGAGAAGCGCGTGTTGACGAAATACAGTGCGCCGTCGCCGCCGTAGGCCATGTCATGGATCGCGACGTCGCCGGTGAACACGATGCTGCGCGGCGCATACGCCACGTCGACCGGGCGCGGCGATGGCACTCGCGCAGCGATTCCCGCATTGGCGGTGTAGGCGAGGATCGCGTCGGCCGCGCCGATCGCCAGCCGCGATCCCGCGACGGCGACCCCCATCGGGCGGTTGACACTCTTGAACTCGGTGTTGATCTTGCCCTCGTCGTTGCGCGCGACGATCACGTGGCCGGACTTGTACGTCGTGATGATCAGCGAGGCATGCGCCTGCCCGAGCACCTGCGGGATCGTCGACGTGTGCGCCGACGAGAACGGCGTCCCCGCACTCTCGACCGTGCGAACGTCGGGCGCGCGAGGCGCCAGCGGCTCCAGTTCCGGCCACACGATCCCCGGCCGCTGCGCCTCGACCTGCGCCTTGAACCGCTCAACAACCGGCGCGATCGCGGGCATGGCCACCGAGATCTCCGACCAGTTCCGCTGCCACTTCCCCGGACCGGGCGGCGTCACCGCCGATGCCGTGACCAGCAGCACCTCCGGGATCGTCCCCGCCCAGGCCAGGCCCAACGCGGACGTCACCGTCGCGATCTCTCCAGCAGGATCAGCCAGCAGCCCCTCGTACGACGCCACCGTCCAGCGTTCAGCCGGCAGCTCAGCCAGGTCGTCGAGCATCGCCGACGTGATCCCCGCCCACTGCGCCGAGCACACCTGCGCCGGCGGCGCACCGATCAGGCCCTGCCACCCCTCGATCAGCGGGAACGCCCACGGCTCACCCCACCACCCCGGCAGGTCCGGGATCGACGCGAACCGCTTCGACCGCCACGCATCCATCAGCGACGAGATCGCCGGCACCGGGCGCCGAGCAACCAGCACGAACCGAACATTCGGCAACGCCGCAGCCAGCAGCCCGACCCGCATCGACAACCGCGGATTCCAGTCGACATGCACAGCAGATCCATCACCGGCAGCCGACCGAATCGCCTCGACCACGACCGGATCCACATCCGCCTGCGACAACCGGTGAGAGGCGAACGCCCTCGAATCGGCCGAGAACCCCTCCACACCATCGATTACGTGACCGACCGATAGACCCGATGGCTGCCATGCCGAGTCAGCACCCAGCACCGCCTGCAGAAGCGAGGCACCAGAACGCGGCGCACCGACCAAGATCACGTTCAACGAAACTCCCTCACGACGGATGCCCAGCCAAGGCTACGCACCGAGGGCTTAATCCACGCCGAGGCTACTTCGCGTGACGGTAGTGGTGAACGCGTACCTGTCGCTGATTCTTCGACGCCGCATTCGACCGGAACCCCGGGCTAGTGACCCAGCCGCCATGCGTGCCCAGATTGACGTCCCACCAGGTCGTCTCCTCACAGGTCCACCCACCCGTATCGCCATTCGGCCACTGCGCCCAGCTGGGATTCGAACCATCCGCGCACAGTGCACTGGAGTCAGGGCGCATCGTCGCTTGATGCCACGACGGCGGTAATTGCGATAGGTCCGGGGCAGGCTGCACACCACCGACCTGCACGGCTCCGATTGTGAAACGCCCGCTTCGGGTATAGCCACGCTGATCGGTCGTGGGGGTGGTCGCTGCCGGGTCGGCTGCCTCAATCGCAGGGCTTCCCTCACCCGGCATCATCGTCTGCGTGGGGCCACCGTTGGCGGTGAGGATCCCAAGCAGGGGATCCGAGTACAGCAAACCTTCCTGGTCAAGTGTGTAGGGAACCGAGCCGATGCTCGTGAAATCCGAGAAGTACGCGGCGAAGTTGACACCGGCAGAAAGGTCCTGCGTTCCATCAGAGTCAGTGTTCCCCCAGATAATCGAATTCCTTACGTAGGCATCTCCCCCGGCGTAGACGCCATCAGCGTCGCCCAGCAATGTCGAATGATTACCCGTGATGGTCGAGAAGTAGATGGCTACATTTCCGACGGCATAGATCGCGCCACCGTCTGCGTAGGAGGAGTTGCCATACATCGTGCTATTGGTCATCGACACGGGAGTATTACTGAAGACCGCACCCCCATAGGTAGCTGCGGAGTTCGCAGAGAATGCTGACGAGTCCAGGGTGAGGTCCCAACTGCCACTGACGTAGATGGCGCCACCAGATTCACCCGCCGAGTTGTCGGAAAACGTGGCGTAACTGACGGTGACGTCGTCGCCAGCGATTGCGCCACCACCGCTGATAGAGCCCGATTCATTACTCAGAAACGTCGCACCGTCAACGGAGATCGAGGTGCCTGTATTGCCGTAGATCGCCCCGCCGGATGCCTCGATGGAGTAGCCGTAGTGGGTGGAGTCGCCGTAGTAGTACGAGTTCGCGACATTGGACCCGAAGTGGGCGTCCCCATCGATGGTCACCGAGGCGTTAGCCTCGGCCGCGATGGCACCGCCAGGTCCAATCGAACTATTCGAGGTGAAACTGGTCCCGCTCGCGTGTAGCGAGCCGCCGGAGAGGCTAATCGCGCCGCCTTTACCTGCGTAAAACTGATACGCACCAGGGGTCGTCGTGTCGAAATAGCCATCCACCGAGTTGTTGGAGAATGTCGTGTCCCCGGAGATTGTTACGTCGCTTTCCTCCGCATAGAGGGCTCCACCGAAGTATTGAGCACTGTTGGAGTCGAATGTCGAATCTAGGATGCTGAGAGTTCCATAGGTTACGGCGAGCGCCCCTCCGCCACTGACAGCGGAGTCGTTAGACAACGTGACGTCAGTGACTACAGCGTTCGCGTAGAAGGCCCACAGGCCGCCACCGAATTGACTGCCGCCCTGGCTGCCGTTATGGAAGTCGCTGTTGTCGTGCGCAACGGTGTCGGTGATCGTCAACCCGCTGATGTCGATCGTCTGATCGGGATTCGATAGGCCGTTCGCATAGCCGGCCAGGGCGAACCCGTAGAACCCTCCGCCGTCGATGGTGAGCAGCTCGGACCCTGGTCCGTCGATGGTAATCGTGGACGTCACGTAGGGGAGTCCGCTGCCCAGGGTGATCGTCCGGCGGGTCGCGAAATAGGTTTGGTCGAAGTCGATGGTCGTACAGTCCGCAGGGAGTGCCTCGTGGTCCAGGAGCGCCTGTCGTAGCGATCCCGGGCCTAAGTCGTCAGCATTCGTCACGGTACAAAGGGCAGCGGCGTATGCGCGAGGCATACGAGGGTTGCCCAGATAGGCACCGAACAGTCCGGTCGTCGCCACCAGTGACATGCCGGCCAGGCCGCCCGCTCGACGGCGCCTCATCCGACGACGATCCTCACGGTTCATCGGCGGCGTGTCGTTCGTTGGCATCATTGATCCCTTCCCTGGAACTCAAGCCCGTCGTTTTCGAAACCTACTGCGTCAGACACCGGTGCGTGTGCCGGCACGTGATAGTTCCTCATCGTCTTGCATTCGACGCTGGGACCGCATACGTCACGATCACTTGGACGCGCCGCGCTGATGCGCCGGTTTGCTGTGCCTGTCCGCGACCGGTGACGTAGTACTTGCCCGCCAACTTGTCAGCCTTCATCTGGGCAGCGACCTTCGTCGCACGGGCCGTCGATAGCGTGAAGTCGTTACTCGTATCGCTCGTGCCCTGGACGTACCCGGTGCACACGACACTCACCGACTTCGCACCCTTCGGCACGGACTTGACCGCATCGGCCAGTGTCGACTTGGCATTGGGGCTGAGCCAACTCGATCCTGCGGCGAAATACACGGTCTTCGTGACGGTGTGCACCTTGCCGCTCGCATCCTTGATGACCCCGAGGCCAAGGGAGTACGAGCGCACCGCACCGCTGGTGGAAAAGCCGTTCACCTGCAGCACCCCTGCACCCGTCCCGAGGCCCGCGGGCCAGGTCACCGAGTCGCGGAACGTGCCATCAGCGCCGACCGTGAATGTCCCGAGCAGTAACGCCGGGTTCATCGCATAGACCTGAACCGACGTACCCGGCTCGTAGCCCTTGCCGGAAACCACCAGGCTGCCACCCTGCGGAACCTGCACGACTCCGGTTGGCGACGTCGGCTGCGACTTGCCGGCAGGTGTCCGACCACCTGTCGTGAGCGACCAGTCATCGCCGGATGACGTCACCGTGCCGCCCGTCTTGTTCGGGACCGTTGTCACCGGAGTCGGCTGGCCACCGGTCGTCACCGTGGTGCCACCGGGCGTCAACGGCGGCCCGTCCTGCGGACCGAGCGGATCGGGAGTTAAGGGAGTCGGCGGAGTGGTTGGCGTCGAGGTTGGGCTAGGACTCGGGGTGTCCGTGCTCGGAGTGGTTGAGCCGCCACCACCTCCACCGCCACCGGAAGCTGCTGGCGTCACGCCCGATGATGCTGCGCTCGCGGGCCCCGTCCCGACTGTGTTCGTCGCCGTCACCGAGAAGGTGTAGGACGTTCCGTTGGTCAGACCGCTAACGGTGCACGACGCCCCCGCTGGCGAGCCCGTGGTCGTGCACGTATTCGCCCCAGGGCTGGATGTGACGGTGTACGAGTCGATCGTGGCTCCGCCATTACTGGCGGGAGCCGTCCACGAAACGCTGGCCTGCGCGTCTGCGGCAGTTGCCGTGACACTCGTCGGCGCTCCCGGGACTGAGACGGGCGGCGTCCACTCCGCGATGTAGTTCGCGGCTGCCGTTCCCGTAGTCGCGTCTGTCTTGTATGTCGTGAACGAGCCGACCACGACGGCATTGCCGTCTGCCCGACGAGACACGGCCGACGCGGGGCCGCCCAGCCCGAAGCCCATTCCCACCCACGCCGATCCGTCGAAGTAGGCGGCTTTCCGGATGTCGGGCGCCGTTCCGTTCCTCGACAGAGAACCCACGGCATATACCGAGTTCCCCGCGACGTTGAGGTCATAGACCGCAGGCCCGTCAAAGCCGCCACCCACGCATGTCGCCGTCGAGCCGGTCCACATCGCGACGCCCGTGCAGGCGACACCAGCCACGTTGGCGAAGTCGCCGCCCAGATAGACGTGTGAACTGTCGCTGGCTGCGAGCGCGCGGACCGTTCCATCAGCCCCTTCATTGACCCCTGTACCCAAGGCGGACCAGGTCCAGACGGACCCACTCAGGGAACCCTTGACCACCCTGCTCGCCGTGGTCGCGGTCGAACTCTGGATGCTGGAGACGCTGGCGAACGAACCGCCCAGGTAGACCTCTGACGGGGATGTTGCAACGATGTCGTTCACACGGCTGCCTGCTGCACTTGCTAGACGAACCCATGACGGCGAGCCGGTGCTGAGATCAATGCTGCACACCGACGTTGCGCCGTATTCGTAGAAAGCTGCCAGCAGGTGGTCTGCATCGGTGAATGACAGTGCTGTAGTGGCTCCCGTAGTGCCGCAATAGCCCGTCGGGTCCGCACCAAGTGCGTGCCACGAACCGTCGTACATTCCTACGTTGTCGGGCCCTCCGGAAGCCAATGGGTCGACACGCATCGCGGCGAAGGTCCCACCCACGTACAGTTTGTGAGTGCCTGGCCGAACGGCCATGGCCTCAATCCCGTTCGTTCCGTCGGCAGTTCCGACCGTTGTCCACGTTGTTCCGTCCCACTTGCACACGTTCCCGGCCGCGGTGCCGCAGGAACTGTTCGTGAGACCAGTACCGACATACACGTCGGTCCCATCAACGATCACCGCTGGCGCCGCCGCAGCCAGTCCCGGGGACGACGCGCCGGGTGTCGACACCGGCCAGGCCGCCCAGGTGTTCGGGGTACCGGCGGCACCAGCCGAAGGTGCCACCGTGCCGAGACCGAGAGTGACCAGCGCTGCAGCGGTCAAACCAGTAGTCGACCGACGAATCCACGCTCCGGAACCCACTGCCATCTCCCGATCTGCTTACTGCCAACGTCCAAAACGGGATTGACGATATCATCATAACTGACGATATCTTCAATGCTACGATTCTGGGTAAAGAACAGAGCCTCGGGGGTGGGGGTTGGAACTGTGGCACCACGAATAAGCACGCATGACGCTCTCCTCGGCGCGGCCGAGGAGCTCCTTGCTGCGGGCCAGATCGACGTGTCCGTCGCGGCGATCACCACTACGGCCGGTGTCGGCGTGGGGTCCTTCTACAACCACTTCGATGACAAGGGGTCGCTGTTCGAGCTGGCCGCCCAGCGGGCGTTCATCAGCTTCGAGGCGGAACTCGTCCCACTGACCGAGCACATCGAGAACCCCGCCGAACGGCTATGCACCCGCGTCCGGATCTACTGCCGCATCCCGGACAGCCAGCCACGGCTCGCCCGCATCGTGGTCAACGCGGCCCCGCACTGCCTGCTCAGCCCTGTGGGCTACAGCCCGATGTTCGAGGCTGACGCGAAGGCAGCCGTGGCAGATGGGGTTCTGGACGGCGCTGACCTGGACCTGAAACTCATGGCCATCGCCGCGGGAGCCGAGCGCCTGGTCGGTCAGGCGGTCATCTTCCCCCCACTTTCCGAGGCCCGGGTCGACGAGTTCGCCAGCGTCGCCCTGCAGATCCTTGGCATGCCGCGGACAAAGGCCCGGCGCATGGCACGGCGACCACTCACCGACCTGCTTCAGCCCTGACGACGCCCTCATCGGTAAAGTCGCCATCGCCCGATGATGGGCATGCGCCCCTGTAGCTCAGTGGTAGAGCAACCGCCTTGTAAGCGGTAGGTCGTCAGTTCAATCCTGACCGGGGGCCCTCGCTCTTTCCGCGCCTAGCGGACGACCTTGATGTTGAACATCTCCGTGCCCAGCGCGCCCATCGCCCGTACCCACAGCGCCAGGAACATCTCGGTGCCCCGGCACGTGCTGATGTCGCCTAAGTCGATGACGTCGGTGTGGCCGAACTCCTCGAGGAGTGTGTGCACCGTCGCCTTGGCTTCCGCGTCGTTGCCGCTCATGAACACCGAGTGCTGACCGCCAGCGAGCTGAGCGGGTCGAACCATGAGCTCGGCTGCCAGGGTGTTCAGTGCCTTCACGACGTGTGTGTCCGGGAAGGCCGTCTGGATCTGCTCGCCCAGCGAATCGGTGTCCTTGACGAAGAGCGTGGGCGGGAAGCCGGCGGAGAAGTCGAGGGGATTCGAGATGTCGATCAGGATCTTGCCCGTCAGGTGCTCGCTGCCTGCGGCACCCAGCGCGGCAAGTGCCACCTGACCTGACGTGGCGTTCACGACGAGCTCTGACGCTGCGGCGGCATCCGCGTAGGTGGCGAGGTTGATGCCCGGGTGGGCGTCCAGCCACGCGCCGAACGAACCTTCGCTGGTGCCGTCGGCAACCTTCCGCGCACGCGAGGCCGCGGGGTCGCGCGTCCCCACCGTCACGTCATGACCGAGCTCATCACACCGAGCCGCAATCGCCTGGCCGACCATTCCTGTTCCGAAGACCGCGATTCTCATGAGCGTCAACCTAGTGCGCTTCCGCAACGCCTCGGCTGCTGCGGACTCTCCGACAGCAGGCGGTGCCCACACCCCCCGAAGGGAGGGGGCGGTCGAACGTCTTCCACGGACGACGGTCGCATACCGTCGCAGCATGCGCCTACCTCGTCTCGTCGTCCTCGCCTTCTCCGCCTGCCTGCTCGCGATCCTGCCGCAGGCCAGCGCCGCGGCCGCCAGCGTCTCCCCGGGCCGGCTGCTGACCAGCTCCGATGTTCCCGCTGCCTTGGGCACGCCGATTGCCGGGAAGAGCGTCGTCGTGACCCTGCCCGCGCGCGGGCGTCTCGAACTCTGCGACACCCTGCTGGGCAGCTGGCAGGTGCAGATCGCGGGGCCAGCGACATTCACGCAGGTGACCATCCCGACCAAGGCACGCTCCTTCGCGGCCGTCAGCGAGCTTGCCTACGTCTTCCCGACCACGGCTGCCGCGGAGCGGGCGTACGGCCAGTTGACCAAAGCCGTCACCCGTTGTGATCGCGTTGCGTCTGGCTCGCAGCCTGGCGGGGGGAAGGTCACGACGAAGATCACGAACGGCTCGTTCCCCGGGATCACGACACACCCGCAGGTCTGGGTCAGCCATCGCGACACGTACACCGGCAAGAAGGCCAGCGACAACTCCGAGGACGGCAACCTCAGCGTGTTCACGCAGTCACGCAACGCGATCCTCGTGACCATGGCTACGGAACAGGGCAACGGCGACTTCACCGCTGCCCAAAGCCTCGCGCTGGGGCAGCTCGCGCAGGACCTCAGCGAGCGCTGGTACGCCACGGCTCCGGTCACCATCACCCCTGCCGCCAACGCATCGACCGTGAACCTGGTCGTCGGTCAGCAGGCACGCTTCTCCGGCCTGCCGCTACGGAACGGGCAGGACCTGAACGTCACAGCCGATCCGAAGGGTGTCGTCGCCATCACGCGGACCGCCGCGGGCACGCCCGTGATCACGGCAACGTCGCCCGGCTCGACGAAGGTCACCGTCAGTTACGACGAGGGCGCGACGGCTGTGCTGACGCTGACGATCAACGTGTCGGCCGCGTAGCGCGGCTCGGGCCCCACACGTCGTCAGCGACAGCCAGGGCGGCATGGAGGTCGCTCACACCGACACCAGGTTCGCCTCGTTGAGCATCACGCCTCTGGCCTTGAAGTACGCGGGAGTCCGCTGGTAGACGTACGCCTGCATCGTGCTGTCAGGCTGCAGGCCGATCCACGTGATGCGGGGCGAGTAGCGCTGGGGTTCCCGGGTCCAGTCCGGGCTCCGCTCCATGTGTGCCAGGCGGCACAGGTGCACCGCGAGCCCCGCGAAGGCCGCATCCCACACGAGATCGCCCGTCAGCCCTGGTTCATGCAGGAAGTCGGCGCGGGCGTCATCACTGGGCAGCCGCTCGAAGTCCTCGACGGCTTGGGCAAGGAGGCGGACGAGGTCCGAATCCGGCCAGCCCGCTGCCAGACCGCGAGCGACGGCACCGGCGGTGTCATCCAGGCTGAGCATGGGCCCATGGTCCCACGCGGGACCGGACGGCGGGGTGGGTCGTCGGTTCAAACCTGACGCGACGCTCGGTTCCCCTAGCATCGGAGCGTGACTTCTCTCCCGGATCGCGCCCAGGTCGTCATCATCGGCGGAGGGATCATCGGTGCCAGCGTCGCCTACCACCTGACCCACCTCGGGATGACCGACGTCGTGCTGCTCGAGCAGGGTCAACTGTCATCCGGGACGACGTGGCATGCGGCGGGCCTCGTCGGCCAGTTGCGGGCGACCGAGAGCGGCACGCGCCTGGTCCAGTACTCCGCGCAGCTGTATCAATCGCTCGAGGCGGAGACCGGCCTGGGCACCGGCTACAAGGAGTGCGGTGGAGTCACCGTCGCGCGGACGCCCGAGCGCATGGTGCAGCTGCTGCGCACCGCGGCGGCCGCCGAGGCGTTCGACCTCGCCTGCGAGATCCTGACCCCCGCGCAGGCGCTCGATCGCTACCCGATCCTGGAGACATCCGACCTGCAGGGCGCGATCTGGCTGCCCTTCGACGGCACCGCCAACCCCACCGATGTCACGCAGTCTCTGGCGAAGGGCGCCCGCCTGCTCGGCGCACGCGTCTTCGAGCGCACGCGCGTCATCGGCATCACCATGGCCGACGGAGCCGTCACCGGCGTGCAGACCGACCAGGGCGACATCGAGGCGGAGATCGTCGTCAACTGCGCGGGCCAGTGGGCCAAGGCGATCGGGGCAATGGTCGGGGTCACCGTGCCGCTGCATTCGTCGGAGCACTTCTATGTCGTGACCGACGAGATCGCCGGTGTCGACCGAATGATGCCGATCCTGCGCGACCCCGATGGCTACACCTATATGAAGGAGGAGGTCGGCGGCCTCGTCGTCGGCGGCTTCGAGCCCGTAGCGAAGCCGTGGGTCGCACCCGACAAGATCCCTTACCCCTTCGAGTTCCAGCTCCTCGACGAGGACTGGGAGCATTTCGAGATCCTGATGGAGAGCGCCCTGCAGCGGGTCCCCGCGCTGCAGGAGACCGGCATCAAGAAGTTCTACAACGGACCGGAGAGCTTCACGCCGGACAACCAGTTCATCCTCGGCGAGGCCCCCGGCGTCCGGAACTTCTTCGTCGGCGCCGGCTTCAACTCCGTCGGCATCGCATCGGCCGGTGGCGCGGGCCGAGCGCTCGCGCAGTGGATCGTCAGTGGCGAGCCGCAGTCCGACCTCGTCGGCGTCGACATCCGGCGCTTCGCCCCGTTCAACGGCAACAACCAGTGGCTGCACGACCGGGTCGGTGAGGTGCTGGGCCTGCACTACTCCCTGCCATGGCCGAACCGCGAGTACCAGACGGCGCGGCCGTTCCGCCGCTCGCCGGTGCACCAGCAGATCGAGGATGCCGGTGCGTGCTTCGGCTCCAAGATGGGCTGGGAGCGGCCGAACTTCTTCGCGCCCACGGGCGAGCAGCCGATCATCGACTACTCCTGGGGCAAGCAGAACTGGATCCCGTGGGTCGACGCGGAGCAGCGTGCGACGCGTGACGCGGTGGCCCTGTTCGACGAGACCTCCTTCGGCAAGCTGCTCGTGCAGGGTCGCGATGCGGAGGCCGTGCTGCAGTGGCTCTGCACGGCCGATGTCGCCGTCCCGATCGGGCGCACGGTGTACACCGGAGCACTCAATGCGCGCGGCACCTACGAGGCCGACGTCACCGTCACGCGCATCGCGCACGACGCGTACCTGTGGGTCACCGGCGCAGCCTCGGTCGTACGCGACCGCGACTGGATCGTCCGGCACACGGCCGACGACCAGCAGGTCAGCGTCACCGATGTCACGGGCGCCTATGCAGTGCTCGGCGTCATGGGGCCGCGATCACGCGACCTGCTGCAGTCACTGTCCCGCGCCGAGTTCAGCAACGGCGCCTTCCCGTTCGGCACGAGCCAGGAGGTCGACCTCGGCTACTGCACGGTTCGCGCAACTCGCGTCACCTACGTCGGGGAACTGGGCTGGGAGCTCTACGTCCCCGCCGAGTTCGCCGTCAGCGTCTTCGACCTGCTGAGCAGTGCGGGCGAGGCATTCGGCATCGCGAACGCCGGCTACTACGCGATCAACGCCATGCGCCTGGAGAAGGGCTACCGCGCGTACGGTCCGGAACTCAATCCGGACTACAACCCGGTCGAGGCGGGGCTGCTCTTCGCCACCAAGCTGAAGACCGACATCCCGTTCCTGGGCCGCGAGGCCGTCGAGGCGGCACGCGCCGCCGGTGTGCGGCGTCGGCTCGTGTCCTTCGCCGTCGACGATCCCGCCGTGATGATGTGGGGCGGCGAGCTGCTGCTGCGCGACGGCGTCGGCACCGGGCAGGTCACGTCGGCCGCCTTCGGCACCGCGACGGGCTCGTGCGTCGGGCTCGCCTACGTGTGGCGCCCCGATGGCGGGGTCGTCACACCCGAGTACCTGGCCGAGGGCGAATGGCAGGTCAACGTCGGCGGCACGCGTGTCGGCGCTTCCGTCAGCCTGAAGGCACCGTACGACCCGACCTCGGAGCGCATCCGCTCCTGACCACCGAAACACCAAAACGAACGGCCCGCCGTGGTTGGTTTCAACGTACTGAAACCGACCACAAAGGGCCGTTCGGCGAAGGGTTTAGGACTCCGGTGGCTGGTGGAATCCCTTGTGCTCGTGCTCGAGCTCGATCTCGTCCGCGGATGTGACACCCGCGGGGAGGTCAATCGTCATCTTCGGTCCCGTGAACCACTTCTTGGCCGACAGGTGCCAGCCGATCCACAGGGCGATGAGGATGGCGCCCAGAACGAGCGGTGCGTAGTTGACTGACTTCCAGTCGAACGGCACATCCGCTTCACTCGGTGCGCCGAGGAAGCCGCGCATGAAGCCGGGTGCGCCAGCTGGGTACAGCGGCAGGATGAAGTAGACCGAGGTGATCACGATCTCCGCGATCGCGAGCGGCGCCATCCACTTCCACTTGTTGCCCAGGTTCCAGGCACCCTGCTTGAAGGAGGTGCCGGCCTTCCAGCGGTACCAGATCGGAATAGCGAAGGCCAGGTACAGGCCAAGGACGCCGATCGACACGACGGCGAAGAAGGCCGTGACCGTGTAGATCGGGGCATCCGCCGTGCCGATGTTGACCTTGAACAGGGCCGGCAGCGTCAGGACCAGACCGGCCGCAGAAACGGCCAGCACTGCCTTGACCGGTGTCTTGTTCTTGGACAGGCTCGCCCAGTGCTTCGCACCGGGGACTGCACCGTCACGGCTGAACGCGAAGAGCATCCGCGAGGCCGAGGTGAGGCAGGCCGTGGTGCAGAAGAGCTGACCCAGCGTGGCGATCATGAGAACCGTGCCGGCCAGCTCTGGGCTGAGGGCCTGGTCGAAGATGACCTGGACGCCACCGCCACCAGCAGAGACGGCATCGGCATCCTGCACCGCGAACAGGAAGGCCAGCAGGAGCACCCAGCCGCCGATCGCTGAGTAGAAGATCGAGCGCCAGATTCCCTTGGCCGCGCCGTCTGCAGCACCCTGCGTCTCCTCGGAGAGGTGAGCAGAGGCGTCGTAGCCGGTGATCGTGTACTGCGTCAGCAGGAAGCCCAGCGGAAGCACATAGAAGAAGAAGCCCAGGCCGTCGGTGCCGGGACCGTTGAGGCTGCCATCGGTGCTGCCGAACAGGCCGAACGTGTTGTTGATGCGACCCGTGAAGACATTCGCGGCGTCCCAGTGGACGGCGCCGTCCTTCAGGAAGAACACCAGGATGATCACGATGACCGATGCACCGATCACATGCCACCACACGGAAATGTTGTTGAAGACAGCAAGCAGGTGGCTGGAGAAGATGTTGGCGAGCGACGCGAAGATGAGAATCACCAGGAAGATGATGAATACGCGCTCGAGCGAGTACCCCTCAGCCCATGACGCGCTGAAGCGCGACATTGCGTAATCGAAGAAAGTCGCGGTGCCGTAGGCCACCGATGCCACGATGGCGATCAGGCCCACCAGGTTCAGCCAGCCGGTGTAGTAGCCGGCCTTGATCCCGCCGAGCTTGCTGGCCCACCAGTAGATGCCACCCGAAGTCGGGTACGCGGAAACGAGTTCCGACATGCAGAAACCGATGACCAGGATGAACGCTGCGATCAGCGGCCAGCCGAGCGAGATCGCGATCGGTCCGCCGTTGTTCCAGCCGAAGTAGAAGGTCGTGAAACAGCCAGCAAGGATCGAGATGATCGAGAACGAGATGGCGAAGTTGGAGAAGCCACTCCAGCTTCGGCTGAGCTCCTGCTTGTAGCCGAGTTCGGCTAGTTGCCGTTCGTCTTCGCTGAGTTGACTTGTATCTGCCACCGCTGCTCCTCCTTGTTGCGGGGTAAATGCCCGCCCGGGTCGATCCCCGTCAGACGGACACTATTGGTGGCAGTGTGCTCGCGTTGGCGCTTTTGTGAACTCCGACACGCTGGACGGTTAACGGGCGGCGACTTCGAGCCAACCCTCGAATCGGGGGCTGTCGAACTCCGCGACCGCCCGGTCGTACTTCTCCATCCCCCACGACCAGTAGTCGAACTCGATGGGGCTCGCCGACGTCTGGATCGAGGCCCACAGCGTCCAGCCGTACTTCGAAATCAGGGCCCAGAGCCGGGCTCGGGCCACCTTGGCGGGGTCGGGGCGGCCCCAGT
>CAIVQM010000148.1 GCA_903908025.1 uncultured bacterium | reverse complement strand
TGGTGGAGAACGGTCGCATGGGGGCTCCGGAGTTCGTAGTCAGGTGCGGGCGGATGCGCTACGGTGATGTTTGTCTGACTCGTCAGTCAGACGGCTCAGTCTTGGGGCTCGGGGCCGGAATGTCAACGAAGGGCTGGGCGTGGACGAGGACGTGCGGGTGACCACTCCCTTCGAGGGCCAGCCCCATGGCGGCTGGGATCCCGAACGGCCCATTGACGTCCCGCTCGCCGTGCACACGTGCAACGTGGTGCCCGCCTGGGCTGACTACAACGGGCACATGAGCGAATCCGCCTACCTGCTCGTCTTCGGAGACGCATCGGACGCGCTGTTCCGTCTCATCGGCATCGACGAGGCTTACCGGGCGGCCGGCGGCAGCATCTACACCGTCGAGACCCATCTGCGGAACCTGCGCGAAGCGGTCGTCGGCGAGGAACTGCGGCTGACTATCTGGGTGATCGGGGTCGACGACAAGCGACTGCACATCGCCCATGAGATGCATCGGGGCAGTGATGGCCAGTGCATTGCGACCGGCGAGCAACTGCTCGTGCACGTCGATATGGAGGCGGGAAGATCCGCACCCTTCCCGAGCCACCTACGGGAACGACTAGACCAGATTGCCGCCGCCCATGCACACCACAACCTCGATTGGATCGGTCGGTCCATCGGGCTGCCCGCCCCCCGTATGAAGAAGGACTGATCATGGACTTCACGCTGACCGAAGAGCAGAACCTCATCGTCGAGACGGTGCGCAGTTTCGTCGAGCGAGAGCTCTACCCGCACGAGGACCTCGTCGACCGGCTCGACGACGTGCCCGACGAGCTCGCTGAGTCGATCCGTCAGTCGGCCATCACGTCTGGCCTCTACGCGCCGAACATGCCCGAGGAGCTCGGCGGTGGTGGGCTCAGCGGTGTCAACCTTGCCCTCGTCGAGCGCGAGCTCGGGCGCGCGTCCTATGCGCTCGGGTGTCTCGTCGCGCGGCCGAGCAACATCCTGCAGGGCTGCGTCGGCGACCAGATCGAGCGCTACCTACTGCCGTCGATCCGAGGCGAACGGCATGACTGCATGGCCATGACCGAGCCGGGTGCAGGATCGGACGTCCAGGCGATGAAGACGCGGGCGGACAGGGATGGCGATGACTTCGTCATCAACGGGACCAAGCATTTCATCAGCCATGCCGACAAGGCCGACTTCGTGATCCTGCTGGCGGTGACCGGCACGAAGGAGACCGCGCGCGGCACGCGTCCGCTGATCAGCACCTTCCTCGTCGACACCGATACGCCCGGACTGACCGTCACCCGCGGCTCGTCCTGTGTCTCGCACCGCGGCTACCACCAGTGCGAGCTGAGTTTTGTGAACTGCCGTGTGCCCGTCTCCGCGCTGCTGGGAGAAGAAGGCCACGGCCTGGAACTGATGGGGCAGTGGCTTGGCTCGACGCGGCTTGCCGTCGCGGCGAACAGCGTGGGCCGTGGTCAGCGCGTTCTTGCCGCGTCGCTCGAGTGGGCCGCAACGCGAGAGCAGTTCGGCCAGCCGATCGGCAGGTTCCAGGGCGTCAGCTTCCCGCTCGCCGACAGCGCCGTCGAGCTCGCGGCAGCGGAGTTGCTCACGCTCTACGCCGCCGACAAGTACGACCGCGGTGAGATGACCGACATGGACGTCGCGATGGCGAAGCTCTACGCGACGGAGGCGCTCGGCCGGGTGACTGATCGCGCAGTGCAGGTGTTCGGCGGCATGGGCCTGGTGTCCGAGTCGCCTGTCGAACGATGGTGGCGCGATGCGCGAGTCGAGCGCATCTGGGACGGCACGAGCGAGATCCAGCGACACATCATCTCCCGTGGGCTGCTTCGTCCGTTGGGTGCCTGACGATGGCCATCACGACGCCGGTATCGGTGGTGTGCATCGGAGAAGTCGCCGTGATCACTCTCGACCGGCCGAAGGCGAATGCCATCGACGCCCCAACCAGCGTCCTGCTCTACGAGGCCGTGCGTGCGGCGGAGCTCGACGCTGCCGTTCGCGCCATCGTGCTGACAGGTGGTGGTGAGCGCTTCTTCTCGGCGGGTTGGGATCTCAAGGCCGCCGTCGCGGGCGAGGCGGCCGACGCCGACTGGGGTCCCGGGGGATTTGCCGGGATCACGGAGTTCGCCGGCCGTCGCAAGCCGCTCGTCGCGGCGGTCAACGGCCTGGCGATCGGTGGCGGCTTCGAGCTCATGCTCGCGTGCGACCTCGCGGTGTGCACGCACGAGGCGCAGTTCTCAGCCCCAGAGGCCACCATCGGGGTGGTTGCGGATGCGGGTGGTGTACTCCGCCTGCCGCGTCGGCTGCCAAGGGCAGTCGCCGTTGAACTGCTGCTGACGGGGCGTCGGATGTGCGCGGAGGAAGCGCTGCGGTGGGGTCTGGTCAACGACGTCGTGCCGGCCGCCGCACTGCTCTCATCGGCGATCGGCTTGGCAGAGCGAGCGGTCACCGGGGCGCCGCTGGCCGTCGGCGCAGTCCTTGAGGTGCTGGAGGCGACCGAAGCCCTTGACGTGACGGACGGCTATGCGCTCATGCGCTCGGGCGACTTGACCATCTACGCGTCGGTGGCCTCCTCCGAGGACGCGCAGGAGGGGCCGCTCGCCTTCGCCGAGCGGCGAGCCCCGCAGTGGCTCGGCCGCTAGATGTCGGCCACTCCGACGGCGAGACGTGTGGTGGTGGTCGCGTCGAAGGGGGACGTGCGTCCCGTTGCATGATCGACATGGAGATACGTCGATTCGGCCGATGCCGCGACCGTGCCGTCGTCACGGACCAGATCCGTTACCAATCGCAGGGTCTTGCCACTCACATCCGAGAGGGATGTGCGGCCGCGTAGGTGATCGCCGTGCCGAACCTCGGCGAGATAGCGGATGCGCGTGTCGACGGTGAAGAGGGAGTGGGCCGTCCGCGCGAGGTACGCCGCGCCAAGGTCAAGCCGGTCGAGAACGGTCTCGTTGACATCGGAAAGGACACGTCCGTAGGCCCAGTCGGTGAGGTGGTTGTTGTAGTCGAACCACGCATCATCGAGGGTGACCGGCTGCCCCTCAATCGGGTTCGCACTCATGGGCTCACCAGGTTCGTATCGATGAACCCGATGACGATCTCCCGCATGCGTTCAGGTGACAGGGAGCCCGCGAGCACCTGCGTCCCGGCGCCGTTGAACAGGCAGGAGAACTGGTCGGTGAAGGTTGCGGCATCCGTGCCGCGAAACTCGCCGCGCCGCTGCCCGCGCTCGACGATCGCCAGCACCATCGTCCGCCACCGGCCGTAGTACTCGGCATGCGCGGGCCGCAGTGTGGCGCTCAGGCTCGCCTCATTCCAGTACTGCAGCCAGATCGACCACTCCTGCACCACCTGCGTCGTTGTGGGCAGCTGCAGATCAGTGAGCCGGATGAGTCGGTCGTAGGCACTGTCGATGGCCCGTAGGTCAGCGCCCTGCCGTTCGACGGCTCGCTCGACGGCCCACGTCATGGCGCTGTCGAGGACATCGTCCTTGGTGGGGAAGTAGTAGTGGACCGTGCCGTTCGTCGTGCTGATGCGCTTGGCGATGTCGGAGACGCGCACGGCATGCAGGCCACGCTCGGCGATGAGGTCGGCGGCCGCCTCAAGGATCCGCTGCCTGCGCTCGGGATCGAAGCGGGCGCGCGCCGGTTCCGAGCCCATGCGTCCTCCTCGCGGCCGATGTCCGTTGTCTGACACCTGAAGACTACTGACTGACATGCGAGTCAATCGGCGGCTAGGGTCGGTGCATGGTCAGATACGGTGCCATGTTCGGCCCGGACTACACGTTCCTGGGTGTCGACAAGTGCGATCTCGACGATCCGGCAACCTTTGCGGGTGCGGACGTGGTCATCGTCGGGGCGCCGTTCGACGGGGGCACGTCCTATCGCAGCGGTGCACGATTGGGTCCGTCCGCGATCCGGGCCGCCTGCTATCTGGAGCATGACGGCTCGCGGCCCTCCCTGGCGATGCGTGTCGACGGCCTCGTCGATCTCCGCGTGCTCGATGGCGGTGACGTCGAGATGTACAGCGGTGCCGCCGAGCGGTCCTGCGCCGATCTCGAGGTGGTCATCCAGCGAGTCGCCGAGAGTGGCGCGATCCCGCTCGTGCTCGGTGGCGATCACACGATCACCTGGCCCGATGTCACGGGGGTTGCCAGGGCACGCGGCTGGGGCCGAGTCGCGGTGTTGCACTTCGATGCGCACGCCGACACCGGCGACATTACT
>CAIVQM010000147.1 GCA_903908025.1 uncultured bacterium | reverse complement strand
CCGGTTCGCGGCGGACGACTTCCTGCGCGAGATCCAGGGGCTGTCGGCCCACTTCGACGTGCTGCGCATCGAGGGCGAGGACTACCGGCATCGCGGGCTGCCCCCTGCCCCGGACCCGCTCGCCGACGATGTGGTCCGGGCGCTGGCGGAAGCAACCCCCGGTGCCGCGTTCGACGAGTTCGACCCACTGCTGCGGCATCTGGCGACGATTCATCCGTCCCGCTATGGCGCTCTCGTGGGGGGGATCGACCTGCTGGCCCTGTCACAGGTGCGCACGATCACCGACCAGGCCCAGGCGCTGCGGATGGTGGTCCTCGTGGATCGCCTCTACGACCGCGACGTCCCGGTCGTGGCGAGTGGAGTGGCCCTTGACCGACTCTTCTCCGAGGACATGCTGCGTGGCGGCTACCGCAAGAAGTACTTTCGGGCGGTTTCCCGGCTTGTCGCGCTTGCCCGCGATGGCCAGTCGATGGTTGGCTGACCGCCATGGATATCAACGGCGTCATCAGTGCCATCTTCGTGGGCATCGTCATCGGCCTCATCGCGCGGATCCTCGTGCCGAGCATGCAGCCGATCGGGTGCATCGTCACGATCATCATCGGCATCCTCGCCGCCTTTGCTGGCATCTTCGTGGCCAAGGGGTTCGGCTTCGCTGACTCGTTCTGGCTCACGTTCCTCACCCAGATCTTCATCGCGGTGGTCCTCGTGGCGATTACGGCCTTCCTGTTCCGAAAGAGCGACGCGGGCTGATCGACTTGGTCGGGGCATACCCCGTGGGGTATGCTGGCTTAACCACGACATCCCCAGGGGGTTAACGCATGTGCAGTCCTGCGCTCTGCCGTCAGTGCAACAAGGTCACCTACACGGGCTGCGGCATGCACATCGATCAGGTGCTGTCCATGTTCACGCCCGAAGAGCGCTGCACCTGCCGCTAGTGGCCTCGCCCGTCAGGGCGTTGCGAGATCGCGTCGTCGGAAGCGGGCGGCGCCGATCGCGATGAGTGCGATCGCCATCGCCAGCAGGACGATCAACGGCGTCAGGTCCAGAGTCGCACCCGGCAGTTTCGAAATCTGGGCGAACGGTGATGTGTCGACGAGCCAGCCCGGCCACGACAGCAGGGCACCGAGCTCGGCCACCAGCAGGAAACCGACCAGCAGGATCCAGGCCACGAAGGTGAGCCGTGGCACGTAGCCGAACAGCAGGATGACCACCCCCGTCATCAGCCAGATGGCCGGCAGGTAGGCGACAGACGCCCCGATGGTCGAGGCGATCCGGTCGCCGCTTCCGGACTGTGCGGCGCTGGCCAGCGCGAAGGCAGTCCCTTGAGTCAGGGCGAGCAGTGTCGTGCCGACGAGGGCAACCGACAGGTGACTCATGAGGAATCGCGTTCGGGAGACGGCGGTTGCGAGGAGCGGCTCGACATGGCCGTCGGCCTCCTCCGTCGCGAGGCGCCGGGCGGCGACGATCCCATACGCCGCAGTCACGAACGCGAGGATGCTGAACTCCATCGACACGAATGCATCCATGAGCACCTCCGTCCCGCCGAGTGCCGTGATCATCTGCTTGGCCTGATCGGTGTCGAGCATGCCGCTGAGATCGTTGACGATGCTCCCGACGATGGCGCTCAGGATCGCGTAGGCGATCAGCCAGCCCAGCAGCATCGGATACTGCAGACGCCAGGCGAGGGCGAGGGGACTGGACAGGCGGGGGGACGCGGCGGCACGTCCTGATCTGTCAGGCAGCAGGCCGGCACCGATATCGCGGCGGGACTGGAGTGCGAATGCGGCCACCAGCCCTGCTGCCGTGAATCCCAGCGGCAACAGCAGCACGGCGAATCGGTCACCGGCGTAGGGGCGGACCTGCTGCCCCCAGCCGATGGGGGAGAGCCAGGAGAGCAGCCCCGGCGCCGTGGCGTCACCAGAGACATCGCCGATGGCCCTGAGCAGGTAGGTGATGGCAAGGACGATCATTGCCAGCGCATTGGCAGCCCGCGCCGACACGGTCACCTGGTTGGCGACCGCGGAGACGGCAGCGAACGCGAGTCCGGTGGTTGTCCAGGCGAGGCCGAATGCCCAGGAGCCGCCGGCCGGCAGGCCAGCGGCCGTCAATCCCAGGGCAGAGAGGACGCCGATGGCAACCAGGGCCACGGTCGTGACGATCATCGCGGCGGTGAGGCCTGCCCACGAGCCGACGACGCTGGCGCCGATGAGCTCGGTGCGGCCCTTCTCCTCCTCCGAACGAGCGTGGCGCGTGACCAGCATGATGGCGAGGATCCCGATCATGACGCCGCCCATCGCGGCGAGCTTGAGCAGTGACAGGGCGCCGAGCGACGTCGGGTCCCAGATCCGACCGTAGAGGGCAACCCCGACGGGCAGGTTGTTGATGGCCGAGGCGGCCTCCACCCGCGAGGCCTCGTCGGGATAGAGCGCCAGCGTGGCCGAGGCACTGGACACGGTGAAGAGCGGGAACACCAGGATCCAGACTGGCAGCAGGATGCGATCGCGCCGGAGAGCGAGGCGCGTCAGCGCCCAGGTTCCGACGAAGCGGTTCATGGCGGCGGCTGGCCGTAGTGCTGCAGGAACAGCTGCTCCAGGCTCGGCGGCTGGGTGACCAGGGATACGATCCCGGCCGCCGTCAGGGCGAGCAGCAGCGGATCGAGGGCCTCGGCATCGACGTTGCAGGTCACCAGGCCACCGTCGACGACGAGATCGTGGACCCCCGCCAGTCCGCTGATCACCTCGGGCGAGCGGCGGACGTGTGCTGTCACTGATGTCCGGCGCAGCAGTCGCATCTGGTCGAGGGTTCCGGTCTCGACCACCCGGCCCGCCCGGATGATGCTGAGTCGATCGGACAAAGCCTCCGCCTCGGACAGAATGTGACTGCTCAGCAGCACGCTGCGCCCTTCGCCCCGCCAGTCCAGGATCAGTCCGCGGAACATCGACTCCATCAGCGGGTCGAGCCCGGCGGTCGGCTCGTCCAGCAGCAGCAGTTCCACGTTCGAAGACAGCGCGGCGATGAGTGCGACCTTCTGTCGGTTGCCCTTCGAGTAGGTGCGGGTCTTCTTGGTGGGGTCGAGCTCGAACTTGTCGATGAGATCGGCGCGCCGGATCGGGTCGAGGCCGCCGCGCAGTCGACCGAGCAGGTCGATGACCTCACCGCCCGTGAGATTGGGCCACAGGGAGACGTCGCCGGGGACGTACGCGAGCCGGCGATGCAACGCGACCGCGTCACGCCATGGGTCCAGCCCGAGCACGGTTGCTGTACCGGAGTCGATATGGAAGAGGCCGAGCAGGCATCGCAGCGTTGTCGTCTTTCCGGCGCCGTTCGGTCCGAGGAATCCGTGCACCTCGCCAGTGCGGACCGTGAGGTCGAGTCCGTCGAGGGCTCGCGTGCTGCCGAAGGTCTTCACGATTCCACTGAGGGAGATGGCGTCGTCCATACCTAAACGGTAGTCCGCGACATCAGTGGAAGCCGTGAGTTGCTGTTCGACCCCGAGACGTCAGCCTTTGCTGGGCTTCCAGTAGGGCTGGCGGAACATGTATCCGACTCGCTCCCGTGCGGAGTTCGCGTGCACGACGTTGCGACCCATGACGCCCAGTTCATGGAACAGGACGCGCAGGGGGTTGTAGGTGCCGACGGGGACGGTCAGTCCGTATGCGGGCGGAAGGTCGGCCTGAGTCTCGGCGTAGCTGCCGAACATGCGGTCCCACACGATCAGGACGCCGCCGAAGTTTCGGTCGATGTACACCTTCTGGAACGCGTGATGCGCGCGATGGTGCACGGGGGTGTTGAACGTGAACTCGTACCAGCGGGGGAGTTGCTTCATCCACGTCTGGTGCAGCGGCAACTGGTACAGCAGGATCAGGGCGTAGGCGCCCAGCGCGTACTGCGGTCCGATGCCCAGCAGGCAGATCGACGACATCATGATCATGTCCCACAGTTCGTCGAGGAACGAGATGCGCGTTGCCGTGGTCGGGTTGAAGTGCTCACTGGAGTGGTGCACGGAGTGCGAGCCCCACAGCAGTTCGATGCGGTGGCCACCCCGGTGCGCCCAGTAGTAAAGGAAGT
>CAIVQM010000146.1 GCA_903908025.1 uncultured bacterium | reverse complement strand
CCCGGTCAGGTTGGCGTCGAGCGGCGGCAGCACCGACCAGGACCGGCAGATCAGAATCCAGACATCCCTGCGGAGTCAGTCAGACCCAGAGCCACGCCCCGGCAGCGCTACCGCCGCCGACATTGTCATCGTGTCTGTCAGGCCTCCCGGATAGGTTCCAGCGAGGGGGTGGGCATGACGGTCTGGCTGCGTCCATCGATGGGCCTGAGCGATGAGGCGGACTTCGTCATCCACATGGGGACGGGGGATGCGGACCTCATTCTGCGCGGTTCTGTGATCCCCAATTACGACAAGTACCGAGACATCCTGCCGGGACTCGAAACCCGTGGAGCCTTCGTCGTGTCCACGTTCGCCGCCATCGACGGCGTGACGGAACTGGACATCCTGAGGGCGATGAAACAGAACCGATTCGCTCGAGCCCCGTACGGGAGGCTCCACGACCTGGTGATCCACCCGACCTCGATGACGGCAGAGGGGATTCCAACTCGAGTCATGGCCGTCCACTTCGATATCGAGATCCCCGGTGCTGACTGGACTCCGCGTTCCGGCACCGTAGATCGCATCACTGCGGATGAGGAGGACGAACTCGTGGACATGCTCAAGCCCGGGTTGGAGTTGATTCTGGGCAGGTTCTCGCCCGCTCCGCCCCGCGGTGGTAGCGACAAGCGCGACATCTATCCCGAACTGCGGCAGGGAGGTCAACGGTGACATCTACTCAGCCCCTTGGACAGCCCGTAGAATTGAGATCCGGCCTGACAGCGCGAGGGGAGCCCGTCATGCAGCAAGAAGAGATCAAGCGTCTTCTCGTGGACTTCACTTTCGCCGGGCACGCCCAGAGGTTCTCGGTGCCCGTCCTTGCCCACACGCGGCGCAACCTTCATATGGGGGACACCGTCATCCTCTTCGGGGACGACGTCCCCGAAACTCTTGCGAGAGTGCTTTCCGTGTCCGATGAGCGGCCTGACGTTGAATTCGAGCTGGTTGTTTCCCCGTCCTGACGGTGCTTTCGGGTACAATTTCTGAAAACCACCCGGAATTCAGAAAGAGCCCTCATGACGCCGATCACCGTGCGCCAGCGCAACCAGGTCACCATCCCCAAGGCCATCGCTGAGGCGGCGGGCCTCACCGAAGGCACCGTCTGCGACCTGCACTACGAAAACGGGGTCATCACCATCAAGGTGCCGTGGCACCGCGAGCCGGGCGACAGCATCCTGAAGTACGCCGGGATCGCCCGCGGGGTGTGGGGCGAGACGCCCGAGGAGGTCGACCGGACGATTGCCGAAGACCACGCCTCCTGGGATCGGGACCCCTACGCATGACGGCACTCAACGGCCATCGCGTCTACTTCGACGCGAATGCCTTCATCTACTTCCTCGACCAGCACCCACGCTATGCGGACCTGGTGACGCCCATCTTCGAGGCGGCATATGCAGGTCAGCTGGAAGCGGTCACGGGACAGATAGCCGTGGCCGAGGTCATGGTCGGCCCCTACCGCAGCGGCGACGAGCGCATCATCGATCGCACCGCGGCATTCTTCGAGACACCGAACCTCCTCGATATACGCCCTCACGGCCGCCGTGAGTTCGACGACGCTGCACGACTCCGAGGGAGAACCAGCCTGCTTCTGGTGGATGCTGTCCACGTGGCGACGGCACGTCGCGCAGGGTGCGACTACTTCGTGACGAATGATGCGCGCATCAGGAGCGAGTCCGGACTGACCGTGGTGCACATCGAGGCCATGCGCTCAGGCGAGTAGGCGTCCCAGCTCATCCGGCGTTGCCGCAAGCGCCACTGCGCCTGCGCCCAGCAACTCATCCGCATCCCCGTAGCCCCACAGCACGCCGATCGTGTCGATGCCGTGCGCGCGCGCTCCGTACACGTCGTGCTCGCGATCGCCGACCATGATGATGCTCGCTCCATCCGGCAGGCGCCCGAGAAGCGCGAGTTCCTCCAGGGTGTGCGCGATGACGGCCGCCTTGTCGTGCCGGATGCCCTCGAGGTCGGAGCCGCCGATGAAGGCGAGGTGCTGCGCGAGCTCGAAGTGCTCGAGGATCCGGGTCGCGGAGTACGTCGGCTTCGACGTCGCTACGGCGAGGGTGAGGCCGCGCTGATCCAGCGCCGCCAGCAGCTCCGGAATGCCGTCGTACACCTCGTTCTCGAACAGGCCGACATCGTGATAACGCACGCGGTACAGGGCAATTGCGGTGTCGACGTCGGCAGCAGACATGCCGAAATGGTCGCGGAACGTCGGCACCAGCGGCGGGCCCAGGAAGGTCCGCATGGCGGCGTCATCCGGGTGCTCGATATCCATCGAATCGAGGGCATATCGGATGCAGTTGAGGATGCCCGGGGCCGCGTCGGTGAGGGTCCCGTCGAGGTCGAGCAGGAGAACATCCGGTGTCAGGCGTGGCATGGGCCGAATATTGCACACCCGCACGCCTACTGTGTGCGCGTGGAGCTCGCCGGCGGCATCGAAGTGGTCGCTCATCGGGGTGCCAGCGAGGAGGAGCCCGAGCACTCCCTGGCCGCCTACCTGCTCGCCGTCCAGCAGGGTGCCGACGCCATCGAGTGCGATGTCCGGCTGACGTCCGACGGCACGCTGGTGTGCGTGCACGACCGGCGCATCGATCGCACGAGCACCGGACGGGGTGCCGTCAGTGCGAAGACCCTCGAACAGCTCACGGCCTACGACTACAGCCGGACGGATGACGTCTGGCTCGACTACGAGGACCCGAAGCCCGACGAGTCACGCACGGCAGTTCTCACCCTGCAGACTCTGCTCGCCACGATGCTCGAGGCCTCCTCGTCCGTGCGCTTCGCGATCGAGACGAAGCATCCGACGCGGTACGGCCGGTACGTCGAGGACTCGCTTGTCGAGATGCTGCGCGGGTTTGGGCTGACGCGGCCGCATGGTGGCGGCGCGCCGCGTGCGCGCGTCATGTCGTTCAGTCGCACCGCTGTGCGACGCGTGAGCGAGCTGGTGCCGTTGATCCAGACGGTGTACCTGATGGACGACGTGCCCCGGCGCTACCGCGATGGCTCGCTGCCGGTGGGCGTGCAGATCGCCGGCCCGTCCGTCGAGGTCCTCCGCGAGCACCCGGAGTACGTCGCGCGCGTCCATGAGCGCGGCGGCCTCGTGCACGTCTGGACCGTGGATGAGCGGGCGGACGTCGAGCTGTGCGTCGCGCTCGGCGTGGATGCCGTCATCACCAACCGCCCGGGACGGGTGCGGGAGATGCTCGGCCGATAGGTTTCCGCCATGGGTAGACGGAGCACGGCGAAGCGGACCAACGGGCCAGCAGGCGACACGGTTGCCGGCACGGACCAGACCGATATCCCGGTCGTGGGCATGCGGGAGCCCTGCCCCTGCGGCTCCGGACGCCGGTATAAGGCCTGCCACGGACGCTCTGCGTCCGCTGTCTTCGTCGGTCCGGCACGCCCCTTCGACGGGCTGGCGTCCGAGTGCGACATCGTCGCGATGCGCGAACTCGTGCCCGCCGCCTCGGCCAAGCTGAAGCTGGTCGGCGAGCATGCCGATCGCGATGTCACCCTCGTCACGGTGCTGCCGATGGCGTGGCCCGCCCTCGTGCGCCAGGACGGCTCGATCCTCGTCGGCATGCAGGTCAATGTCGGCTCGGGTGATGCGTCACGCGACGTCGCCGATGCGCTGATCGCAGCGCTCGATGCTGCACCGGGTGAGCCGGTCGCGCTGGGCCGCGTCACCGCGGAGTCGCCGCAGCTGCAGGACATCATCGATCCGTCGGTGCCCCTCGAGATCACCGTGCACGACAACTTCGACTTCTGGGTCGACGGTGCCGGCGACGTTGCCGACGACGTGCGTGCGTCGCTCGAGCAGGCAAGTGCCTACGCGCACCCGACCGCGAAGCTCGCGAGCGTGCCGTCGGCGTACTGGACGCAGATGGGCGAGAAGGAGCACCTGCGCTGGATGATGCCGTATGACGAGGAGCCGCTGCTCAATGCGCTTGCGCGGCTGCACGCTGCTGGCGAGGACACTCTCGGCGAGGACACACGGCTCGTCGGCATGTTCCGCGCGCAGGGGATCGTCTGCCCGGTGTGGGGCCTGCCGCTCGGCACTGGTGCGGCCGCGATCGAGGAGCCGGCGAAGGCGTTCGGCGATCGACTTGCTGCCGCCCTGGCCGACCCGGCACCGCTCACCAACGACGAGCGTCGGGCACGCGCGGGTCTCACGACCCGTCAGGTCACACTGCGCTAGGCAACGTCAGCTAGGCCTGCAGGAACTCCCAGGCCGTCCACAGTGCGAGTGCGGTGAGGATCGCGCCGGACACCAGCCGGATCCGCCAGATCGGCACGCGCGTGCGCAACCAGCTCCCGACGAGCACGGCCAGGGCGGAGACCACGAGCAGCGCCGACCACGAGCCGATGAACACCGAGAGAGGCTCGTCGGTGCGTGCAGCCAGGCCGGCCGTCAGCAGTTGGCTCAGGTCGCCCCACTCCGCGGTGAACAGGATGACGAAGCTCACGACGAAGATCCGCCCACGCGACGTCGGGTTCTGTGCCTCGGCCTTCGTGGAGATCTCGGCCTCCTCGTCGGCCTCCTCCGCCTGCTCCTCCGCCCGGGACGACAGCCCACCCTTGATCATCACGAAGGCGCCGATCGCGAAGAGCGCGAACGTGATGGCGAGCACGAGGCGCTGCGGTGCCAGCGCGAGCAGCCCGCCGGCTGTGACGGCGATGAGGACCTGCACGAAGAACGCGGCCGCAACGCCGAGCCACACCCACAGGTGACGGAACCGGGTGGCGAGGACGAGGGTTGCGACGAACGTCTTGTCGGGCAGTTCGGCGGGGAAGATCAGCGCGAAGGTCGTCGCGATGATCGCGATGTCGATCATGGTGCTGTGCCCCCGTCGATGGTCGGAAGGACGTCGACGACCAGGGTCGGCCAGATCGTTTCGGTGGGGGTGCGGCGAGGGCCGGTCCACGGCGCGGGCGTCGCGTCGAGTCGTCGGCAGATCTGCAGGGCCGCGTACTCGTAGCGTGAGCGCGTGGCGCAGAAGTGCTCCCACGCCTCGTCGAGATCGCGGTCGATGGGGAACTCCGCACGTTCCAGAATGTCGACGGCCACGTCGAATTCAGCACGCGTGATGATCAGCGGCTGCTGAGCACCAGCTTGAAGTGCCGTGACGGCCGGGCGGTTCAGTCCGCGCACGGCATCGCGATCGCTGGCCACCTGGATCGCAAGGAGCCGCCGGTTCCAGCCGGGCAGATAGCGGGCGTCGCGTATGGCCTGACGTGATTCACCGCTGTAGTCGCCGGTGAACGCCCGATGTGCGGACCAGCTTCGCTTCGAGAAGAGCGAGACGTAGACGACCTCCATCGCCTGGCTGCCCTCGAGCAGAATGGCCAGGGACTCCTCGCGAGGTAGCTTGCTGTTGAGGGAGACCTGAAGGGCGGCGGCATCGAGGACGGCGATGAGCGACACCACGAAGTGCCGGGTCGCGCGTGTTCCGCGAACCCAGATGAGAACGGGGTAGATGACGTGCGTCATCCGCAGCCGCGTGGACCAGTGGGCCCAGTCGCTCATCACTGTGGGCAACGTCTCGAGTGCCTCCGATACCGCTGAGCGCGCGAGAATCTCAGGTCCCCAGGGCGGCTCACCGCCGACCGCGCTGAGCATCGTCACGTCGACCTCGCGGTCGAGGTAGGCGGCATAGATGGTCGGCAGGAAGCCGATGAGCATCGCGATGACGATCGGCCCGGTGGCCGCCGCTATGAAGTCGATGATCGTCTGTTCCTCGGTGTTGATGGAGGCGAACCCGAGGGTGAGCAGGCTCGAGCCGGACTGGCGCATCGAGTCGCCGAGGTCCTGACCGCTGGCGCCGTAGATCAGCAGGCCGTACGCGATCAGGTACAGGACCAGCCAGGTGATCAGCTGGAGCAGGATGATCGAGGGGCCGATCCACGCGAGAGTGGCGTCCCGGCCCGAGTACGTGCGCCGCAGCCGCGAGAGGCCGACGAACGCACCCACGACTCCTCGGGAGACGGTGTCGCTGATGTACGAGGGCAGCGCCCGCGGGATGACCACCGTGCGCATGAGGCTGATGGTGGTCGCGATCGCGAGGAAGAGGCCCAGGAGGCTCGCGGAGCCCCGGGACAGCACGTCGGCCAGCAGTTGTGACACCCGCAGATGCTCCCACATCGGCCGACTACGCTTCGGCTGTGACTTCCGATCCCCAATCCGCGCTGATTGTTGCGCTCGTCGCCATCGTCGTCGGCGTCGTCGGCGTGGTGTTGGGGGCCGTCGCGTTCACCCGGTTGGGCAAGTTGCATCGCTCGTACGCTCTCCTGCAGGCCGGTGAGGGCCGCGAGACCATCGTCGACGTCATGGGCCGCACGATGGAGGAGTTCGGCGACCTGCGCGACGAGGTGCTGCGGCTCGAGGCCGCGCTGGCCACCACGCGACGGGATCTGGCGATGGCGCTGCGGCACGTCTCGGTCGTGCGCTACGACGCCTTCGGCGACATGGGCGGCCGCTTCTCCTTCTCCGCTGCCCTACTCGACGACGGTGGCGATGGCCTCGTCATCACGTCGATCCATGCGCGCAGTGAGACCCGCACGTACCTGAAGGGCCTGTCCCGCGGTGACAGCGACATCACGTTGTCGCCCGAGGAGTTGCAGGCCGTCCGCATCGCGAGGGGGATCGAGTCATGACCGATCGGATTGCCTACCTCGGCCCGCGCGGGACGTTCTGCGAGGCTGCGCTGCTGACGATGCCCGCGTACCAGTCGGCCGAGCATCTGCCGTCGGTGTCCGTGCAGGCGGCGATCGACGCAGTGCGTGCCGACGAGGCCGATGCTGCGCTCATCCCGATCGAGAACTCCGTGGAAGGCTCGGTCTCCGTCACGCTCGATGAGCTCGCGAATGGCATGCGGCTGGTCATCGTGGACGAGGTTGCGCTGCCGGTGCGCTTCGCGGTGATGGCCCGACGCGGCACCACGTTGGCCGATGTCACCCGCCTTGCGTCGCATCCGCATGCACTTGCGCAGGTGCGTCGCTGGGTCGATTCGACGCTGCCGGGCATCACGGTGATCCCGTCACTCTCCACCGCGGGCGCTGCTGCCGCGCTGTTGCAGGAGCCGGCGCCGTGGGATGCCGCTGTCGCTCCGAGGCTCGCGGCTGACCGCTACGACCTCGATGTGCTGGCCGACAACATCGGCGACACGGAGGAGGCGACCACCCGATTCGTGTTGGTGCGCAAGCCCGGAAGCATCCCCGCGCCGACCGGAGCGGACAAGACGACGCTGAGCCTGTTCATGCGCCTCGACCAGCCGGGCGCGCTGATGGCGATCCTCAACGAGTTCGCCGTGCGCGGCGTCAACCTGACCCGCATCGAGTCACGTCCCACCCGCAAGGCGCTGGGCGACTACTTCTTCAGCGTCGATGTCGAAGGGCATGTGGCCGATTCCCGCGTGGCGGAGGCCCTGATGGGCCTGCACCGCGTGTGCCTCGACGTGCGCTTCCTCGGCTCGTACCCGCGCCACGACGGCAAGCAACCTGTTCTGCGCGAGGGTGTCACCGATGTCGACTTCGCGGATGCACAGCAGTGGCTCGACAAACTGAAGGGGAGCGGGCAGTGAGGTACTTCGTCACCGGAGCAGCAGGCTTCATCGGGTCGCACTTCGTGCGCGAACTCATGTCCGGCGCGTACGGCTTCGAGCCCACGGGCGTCACGGTCTACGACAAGCTGACCTACGCCGGCAATCTCGCGAACCTTGCATCGGTGTCCTCTGATCCGCGCTTCACGTTCGTGCAGGGCGACATCTGCGATGGGCCGCTGCTCGACACCGTGCTGCCGGGCCATGATGTGGTCGTCAACTTCGCCGCGGAGACCCATGTAGACCGGTCGATCCACGGCCCGCAGGACTTCGTCGTGACTAACGTCGTCGGCACGCAAACGTTGCTCGATGCCTGCCTGCGTCACGGCATCCCGCGCACGGTGCACATCGGCACCGACGAGGTCTACGGCTCGATCGACGAGGGCTCGTGGGACGAGAACGAGCCGCTGATGCCGAACTCGCCGTACTCCGCGGCGAAGGCGGCGGCCGAGCTGCTCGTGCGCGCCTACTTCGTCACGTACGGCCTCAACGTGTCGAGCACGCGCTGCTCGAACAACTACGGCCCGTACCAGTTCCCGGAGAAGGTCGTCCCGCTGTTCGTCACGAACCTGATCGACGGCGGCAAGGTCCCGCTCTACGGAGACGGCATGAACATCCGCGACTGGCTGCACGTCGACGACCATTGCCGTGGCATCGCGCTCGTGGTGGCGAAGGGTGCCCCCGGCGAGAGCTACAACATTGGCGGCGGCCTCGAACTGAACAACCGCGAGCTCACCGAGCGCGTGCTGGAGGCGATGGGCGCCGACTGGGGCTCCGTCCAGCCGGTCGAGGACCGCAAGGGTCACGACCGTCGCTACTCCGTCAACGACGGCAAGCTCCGGGCGCTCGGCTACGCCCCCCAGCACAAGTTCGAGGACGGCCTGGCGGAGACGGTGGCCTGGTACCGGAACAACGAGGCCTGGTGGCGTCCGCTGAAGGCCAAGGCTGCTATTCCTCCCCGTTGAGCGGCGGGGTGTGGGGGCCCGGAAGCGCGTTTTGACCCCCACGTGCCGCCACTCAACTGAGAGAGTGGGGGCATGCGGGTTCTGGTGATCGGTGACCGAGGTCAGCTCGGCACGGAGATGGTCAGCGTGCTCGAGCGCAATCACGGCCTGGCGGTGCTCGGCATCGACTACCCGGACATCGACATCACGGATCAGGATTCGACCGAGCTCGTGTTCGGCGGCTTCGATCCGGACTTCGTCATCAACTGCGCAGCGTTCACGGCGGTCGATGATGCGGAGACCAACGAGGAAGCGGCCATGCGGGTCAACGGACTCGGACCGCGCATCATCGCGCAGGAATGCCACAAGGCGTCAGCGTGGCTGGTGCACGTATCGACCGACTATGTGTTCGACGGCACCGCGACGTCGCCGTACGGCGAGGACGACCCGCCGGGACCGTCGACGGCATACGGGCGCACGAAACTAGCCGGCGAGATCGCGGTCCAGGAGGTGCTTCCGGATGCGCACTACATCATCCGAACCGCCTGGCT
>CAIVQM010000145.1 GCA_903908025.1 uncultured bacterium | reverse complement strand
GCTCCGTCAGGGTGGTGATGTTTCGCATCGCCGCCTGCGGTGTGTAGCTGGTGCGCTTGTGACGCTGCTCCTTGCGGGCAAGGACCGTCCCACCGAGGCCGACCAGAGCGACAACTGTGCGCTCGACACGCAGGTCGAAGGCGATGACGACCGCCGACTCGGCCGCCGGTTGCACCCGCAGTGAGGGCCGACCGACCTGTCCAGCCGAGCCCGCCACCTCAGTAACGAGTCCGACATCGGCCAGCTCCGACACGAGGACCCCGACCGTGCTTCGATTGAGTCCGCTGTATGCGACCAGATCCGAACGGCTGACCGCACCCCCTTCGTGCAGATGCCGTAACAGGCGCGCGCGATTGTGGCGCCGTAGATCGTCCTGGGTCGCCGCGGTGCGTGTGACCATGCGCCTGCCGACCAATCCGTTTCTAAGAGGGGGTGGAACGTTTCCGCGAGATCGCGTCGACGCTTGCAGCGACCAGCAGCACCAGCCCGGTGACGATGTACTGGATACCGGACTGCTGAGTGATGAGCGGTAGGCCGTTAGCGATGACGGCAATGACGAGGCCGCCGACAACGGCGTCCATCACCTTGCCTCGACCCCCGAAGAGGCTCGTGCCGCCGATGACCGCCGCACCTACGGCGAACAGCAGGGTCTGTGCGCCACCGGTCGTGGGCGATACCGAGTTGTCGCGGGAAGCGATCAGTACGCCGCCCACTGCAGCGAGGGTCGAACAGATCATGAAGCAGTAGATCTTGATGCCCTTCACACTGATGCCGGCGCGACGCGCTGCCTCGGTGTTGCCGCCCACCGCGTAGATGTGCCGGCCGAAGGAGGTCCGGCCGAGGACGAACGTCAATCCGACCAGCAGGACCAGCACGACGAGCACCGCCCAGGGCACGCCCTTCAGCACGGGGATGCAGCCGACCGGATCAGGTGGCTCGTTGGTGAGGCAGGGCGTCTTGCCCGGGCGGACGATCTCACGCTCCATATTGAGGAGGTACACGCCGATTCCGAGCAGAACCGCCACGGCCAACGTCTTCGCGGCCCATACCGATGTCGCGGTGGCCCTCAGGCCCGCCTTACGGCGCCCGGTGATCGCGCGCAGTGACACCCACGCGTATCCGGCGGTGACCACCGCCCACAGCAGCCAGCCACCCCAGACGGGCATGTTCTTGTTCATGACGGCCAGCAGTTCATCGCTGCGCAGGGTGATCGTGCCGCCCTCGCCGATGATCAGGAGCATGACGCCCTGCAAGGCCAGGAACATGGCCAGCGTGACCACGAACGAAGGTATTCCCAGTCGCGCGACGAGGACGCCGATGCTCAGGCCGATGATCGTGCCGGTCAGCAGGCCGGCAAGGAGAGCCAGCGGCCAGGGGAAGCCCCACGACGCGAGTGCGACGGCAAGTACGGCCGCCGCGGTACCGGCGGTGAAGCCGGCCGAAAGATCGATCTCGCCCAGCAGGAGCACGAACACCAACCCCATGGCCAGGACGATGATTGCGGTGCCCTGGTTGAGCAGATTGGCGAAGTTGAGTGCAGTGAAGAACGTCTCCGGCTTGAGCGCGCTGAAGAGCCCGATAAGGACGATCAGTCCGAGTACGGCCGGCAGCGAGCCGACGTCACCGCCCCTGACCCGATTGAAGTAGCTGCCCATTGCGGCGCCGATGCCATCTGTATCGCCCGCCGCCGCGATGTCGACATCGGTCGACTGTGTCGAGCTCATGCCACTCCCCCTGCTGCCGCGATCTCCGGTTGGAGGCCCATGTCACCGGATCGACCCGTGGTGATGAGTTCGACGATGCTCGAGTGGTTGACATCCTTGGCGGACACCTGAGCGGCCATGGCCCCCAGGTAGAGGCAGGCGATGTTGTCGGCCACCTGCATGACGTCGTTCATGTTGTGCGAGATCAAGACGACACCCAGACCGCTGTCGGCGAGGCGACGAACAAGATTGAGGACCTGCTCGGTCTGGGCAACGCCCAAGGCGGCGGTCGGCTCGTCAAGGATGACGAGCTTCGAGTTCCACAGCACCGCACGGGCGATGGCGACGGTCTGCCGCTGGCCACCGGACAGGCTCGCGACCTGCTGGCGCACGGACTTCAGGGTGCGCACGGACAGACCCGCGAGGGTCTCTGTCGCGCGCTTCTCCATACCGATTTCGTCGAGCACGACCGTCTTGGTCTCTTCGCGCCCAAGGAACATGTTGTGCACAACGTCGAGGTTGTCGCAGAGCGCGAGGTCCTGGTAGACGACCTCGATACCGAGTGCATTCGCCTGCTTCGGGTCGGCCACATGGGCCGGCTTGCCCTCGAAGAGGTACTCACCCGAGTCGAACGGATAGATGCCCGCCACGCCCTTGATCAGGGTGCTCTTCCCGGCGCCGTTGTCACCGACAAGGGCCGTCACCTGACCCGCATAGGCGCGGAGGTTGACGTCGCGCAGGACCTGCACGGGACCGAAGCTCTTGTTGACGGACTTCAGTTCAAGCAGCGGAGTCTCGGAGTTGGTCATGACGTCACCTTCTCGCAACGGTGAGGTGGGTTCAGGGGAATAGCGAATTAGCTCGCGGTACGACGGTGGGGGCGGATGTAGCACCCGCCCCCACCGGTCGCACGTTCCCGGCACTAGGCCGGGACAGGGGTCTTACTGAATGCCGAGCTCAGCGCACTTGGCCTTGACCTCGTCGGTCGCGCACACCTTCTCCACCGTGGTGAAGCCGTCAGCGATGACGTCCGCCACGTTCTCGGGGTAGATGGCCTGGGGCACCAGCAGAATGCTGGGAACCTCAGTGCCGGCCTCGCTGTCAGCGGTCTTGCCGGTGGCAAGGGCGTCAGCAGCAGCCTGGTCGCCATTGAGGAGAGCCACGGCGAGTGCAGCAGCAGCCTCGGCCTCCTTCTTGACGGCCTTGTACACGGTCATGCACTGAGTGCCGAGCAGCACGCGCTGCAGGCCCTCGTCGGTCGCGTCCTGGCCCGTGACGAAGATCTTGCCGGCCTGGCCGTTGCGGTCGAGGACTGCGATGGTCGCGCCACCGAGGCCGTCGTTCGCGGACGCAACGCCAACGAAGTCACCGTTGGCCTTGGTGTACATCTGCTCGAAGATCGTGCCGGCCTTCGTGTTGTCCCAGTCCGGAACGGCCTGATCTGCGGAGACGGTGTAGCCGGCTGCCTCGATGGCAGCCTGGTAGCCCTGCTTGAACAGCGTGGCGTTGTTGTCGGTGGGCGAGCCGTTCAGGAGAGCGACGTTGCCCGAGGTGGTGCCGGCGTCGGTGAGGCACTTGACGAGGCCCTCGCCGATCGTGGTGCCGACGGCTACGTTGTCGAAGGACACGTAGTACTTCGCGCCGCCACCGAGGGTGAGACGGTCGTAGTCGATGACCGGAACGCCCGCGGCGTCGGCCTTCGCGATGACCGCGGCAGCCGACGGGCTGTCGAGGTTGACGATGGCGAGGACGCCACAACCGCTGGCGAGCATGCCGTCAGCGATCGTTGCGAACTTGGCCTTGTCGCCGTTCGCGTTCTGGATGTCGAACTCGACGCCGGCCGCAGTGAAGGCCTGCTCGAGGAACGGACGGTCAGCGGTCTCCCAGCGAGCCGAGGAAGCGGCGTCGGGCAGGATCACGCAGGCCTTGCCAGCAGCAGCCGCAGCCGACTCAGCCGGAGCAGCCGACTCAGCCGGAGCAGCAGCCGACGCGGACTCGGCCGGAGCAGCAGCTGAGGACTCAGTGCTGGTGGTGGAGCCGCCACAGGCGGCGACGAGCAGGGAGGCGGCCGCGAGGCCGGCTACTGCTCCAAAGATTCTCTTGGACATGCGGTGCTGTCCCTTCCTCGCAGGCAGGCCTGCGAATTTCTTTAGTGGTGGGATGGAACTGTCGATCCTGGGGATCAGGCGATTCCCAGGATGTGATCGACGACGAGCTGGTCGAGCGCCTCGTTGCCGAACCCCCGTTGTGCAAGGGCTTCGATATCGAAGTGCTCTCCCCTGAGTCCGGCCGCGGCTTCCGTTGTGTACGGACCGACGGTCGGCTCCGCGAGCTGGGCGACGCCGGAGTACGCCATCGCCTTCGCCACGCGGGGATCTTGGTCGAACTCGCGGGCCTTGGCCGCGAGCGCGAGGTAGTTGCGGATACAGCCGCGTGCGAAGTCCCACACGCCGGCCGTGTCCTCGGTGCGATACGCATGAGCGTCGAAGTGCTTGACCCCCGAGTAGTCACTGTTCTCCAGGAGCCGCACCAGGAAGAAGTGGTCCTTGATGCCCTCGGAACCGAAACGGAAGTCCTGGTCGAAGCGCCCGATGCGCTGGTCGTTCAGATCGATGTGGAAGAGCTTGTCCTGCCACAGCGTCTGAGCG
>CAIVQM010000144.1 GCA_903908025.1 uncultured bacterium | reverse complement strand
TCAGCTTGGAGGAGCGATGCCACGATCAGGACCTGGTACGGGTTGAGCCCAACGTCGGCGGCACGCGACTCGAGGGCCACGTCGGCACTCGCCTGATTGAACCTCTTGACCAACTGCCGAAGTACCGATCGACCCGTCTCGTCGCCCGTCAGGTCGTAACTGGCCGGGAACATGAAGCCTTCCGGTCGATCCTTCGCCCATGTCGGCAGGTCGAGTTGCGCCGGATCCTGCAGCACCTTCTGGAAGTCTGACTTCGGCAGGTCAGTCGCCTCCGCAGCCACCGAGACCGTCTGCTCGAGGCGCAACCCCTCCGGCAGCACGAGTCGGCTGCTGGCTCGGGAGTCCGGGTTCAGCATCAGCTCCAGGGCCGCAATCGAGCTCATCTGCTTCTTGAGCGTGTAGCGCCCGGGCCCGATACTGCCCGCGCGATCGTCTACCGACGCAGCGTTGATGAACGAGTCGGAGGACAGGACCACGCCTGCTTCCTGAAGTTTCCCGCCGATCTCCGAGAGAGTGTCGCCGCGCGCCACCACGATCGTGACCTCGCCGCTGCCACCACCGGCGTAGTCCGTCGACTCGTCAGGTCCTTTCAGCAGGAACACGGAGAAGCCGATCATCAGCGCAGCCAGTCCCAGAGAGATGATGGCGGCGATCCGCCGGCCCCACGTGCTTCGGTTATGTGACGGCGGCAGGGATCCGGAGGTCATGAAGGGCTCCAGCTGGCTCACGACTGCTCCCTCCCATCATCGGCCGTCATCGTCACCAGTTCACCCGGCGGCGTACCGGTGCGCTGCTCCTGATCAAGCACCGCCTGCAGCACGATGACAGCAGATGCGCTGTCGATCACGGACCGTGACTGGCGTGTCGAGCGGCCGCTTGCGTGCAGACCCCGCTGCGCCTGCACCGTTGAGAGGCGCTCGTCGATCAGACGGACGGGAACTGTCGTGCGTTCCGCAACGCTCTTAGCCCAGGCACGCGCCGTCGCTGCAGCATCCCCCTCGACCCCGCTCAAGTGCAGCGGCAGCCCCACGTACAGGTCCAGCGCCGACCATTCAGCGATTATCGAGCAGATGGCGTCCACATCCCCGTCGCCTGCTCGGACAGCATCAAGCGGCACGGCAAGTATCCCCAACGCGTCGCTTCGGGCGACACCGATCCGCACGCTGCCGACATCGCAGGCGATGCGGACACCAGGGCGCACGGGGCTATTGCCCCGCTCGCTCGCGGAGCATGGCCTCTACCGCCTCGATCGCCGCCGGAATCCCGGCGGGGTCGGTGCCGCCGCCCTGCGCAGAGTCGTCCTTGCCACCGCCACGACCGTTGATGCTCGGCGCTGCCGCCTGCAGGAGCGCGTTGGCGGTGACTCCGAGTGCGATGGCCTGAGGCGACGCACCCGCGATGATCGACACCTTGCCATCACTCACAGCGGTTCCGACCACCACGACCGGGATGTCGTTGCGCGCGCGACTCCGCGCCTTGGTCATGAGTTCACGCAGGTCGTTGCCGGTCGTGCCATCGGGTGCGTGGAACGCCCAAAGCCGAACGGCTCCGATGTCCTTGCCCTCGCCGATGATGCCGTCGAGGTTCGTGGCCAACTGCGCGCTTCGCACCTTCGCCAGATCTCGCTCGGCATCCTTCAACGCCGCAATGGTCTTCTCGACACGCTCGACCAACTGATCAGCTGGTGCCTTCACCAGCTCGGACAGCCGTGAGACGAGCACGTGTTCGCGCGCGAGGAACCGGTAGGCGTCGGTGCCGACGAGTGCCTCTACGCGACGGACGCCAGCTCCGATCGACCCCTCCGAGAGGAAGGTCACGACACCAAGCTGACCGGAACGCTGGGCATGGGTTCCACCGCACAGTTCGTGGGCCCAGTCACCGACGGATACGACGCGAACCCGATCGCCGTACTTCTCGCCGAACAGCGCCATCGCCCCCATGGCGCGAGCCTCGTCCTGGGTCATCGTCTGCGCCGAGACCGCGAGGTCGTCGATCAGGACCTCGTTGACGTGCTGCTCCACCTCGCGAAGCACTGCCGGGGCCACTGCCGTGGGGCTCGGGAAGTCGAACCGCAGCCGGCCGGGAGCATTCTCTGAGCCCATCTGCGTAGCGGTGTCGCCGAGTCGCTCACGGAAAGCCCGGTGGATGATGTGGGTCGCCGTGTGCGCCCGCGAGATGGCGCGTCGCCGCGCGGCATCGACCTCGCTGGTGACGGTCGAGCCGCTGACGAGTTCACCGTCGACAACCTCGCCGCGGTGCACGAACAGGCCCGGCACCGGAGTCTGCACGTCGTAGACGTCGACGACCGCTCCGTCAGAACTCACGAGCCGGCCGTGGTCGCCCAACTGCCCGCCCGCCTCGGCATAGAACGGGCTGCGGTTCAGGACGATTTCGACATGGTCGCCGACACGCGCAGCCGCGACAGTCTCACCATCCATGACGATCCCAATGACCTGTGACTCCGTGACCGACTCGGTGTAGCCCGTGAAGGTGGTGGTACCACCGGCCTGCAGGATGTCGCGATAGGCGGTGGTGGCGGTTACGCCGCTCTTGCGCGCCTTCGAGTCCGCCTTGGCGCGCTCACGCTGCTGCTTCATCAACCGCCGGAAGCCGTCTTCGTCGACGCTCAGCCCCTGCTCTGCCGCCATCTCAAGAGTCAGATCGATCGGGAAGCCGTACGTGTCGTGGAGGGCGAAAGCCTCGTCGCCAGAAAGTTGCGTGCCCCCTCCCGTGCGCACGCTCGCGGCCGCGGTGTCGAAGATCGTCGTCCCGGTCCTCAGGGTCTGAAGGAAGGCGGCCTCCTCCCCGACGGAGATCTGCCGGATGCGGTTGACCTCGTCGTTGAGCTCCGGGTACTGCGGGGCCATGGTGAGGACCGTGGCGTCAACAAGCTCACTCATCGTGGGCTCCTGCGCACCCAGCAGGCGCATCATCCGGATCGTGCGGCGCATGATGCGACGGAGGACATACCCGCGGCCCTCGTTACCGGGGATGACGCCGTCGCCGATCAGGAAAGCGCACGTGCGCGCGTGGTCGGCCACGATGCGCAGGGCAACGTCGTCGCGCTCATTGACGCCGTAGCGAGCACCGCTCAGCTCGGCGGCACGATCGAGAATCCCACGTGTGGTGTCGATCTCGTAGATGTTGTCGACGCCCTGCAGCAGCGCCGCCATGCGCTCGAGACCCATACCGGTGTCGATGTTCTTCGCTGGCAGCGGCTGCCGGATGTCAAAGTCCGTCTTAGATCGCACTGCCGAGAGCTCGTCCTGCATGAACACGAGGTTCCAGACCTCGAGGTAGCGGTCCTCGTCAGCGACGGGACCACCCTCGCGACCGTGCTCAGGTCCACGATCGAAGTAGATCTCCGAGCAGGGACCACCCGGTCCGGGGACACCCATCGACCAGTAGTTGTCAGCGGGACCGCGACGCTGGATGCGCTCGTAAGGCAGGCCGGCGACCGTGTGCCAGATCTCGATCGCCTCGTCGTCGTCCTCGTAGACGGTGGCCCACAGGCGATCCTCGGGGAACCCGTACCCGCCATCAGCGACCGGCTTCGTCAGCAGATCCCATGCGAACGGGATGGCCTGCTCCTTGAAGTAGTCGCCGAACGAGAAGTTGCCCGCCATCTGGAAGAAGGACGCATGCCGCGTCGTCTTGCCGACCTCTTCGATGTCGAGGGTCCGCACGACCTTCTGCACGCTCGTCGCCCGGGGGTACGGGGGCGGGGCCTCGCCCAGGAAGTAGGGCTTGAACGGGACCATGCCAGCGTTGACGAACAGCAGCGTCGGGTCGTCGAGCAGCAGGGACGCCGACGGCACGACCTGATGGCCGCGATCGGCGAAGTACCGCAGGAAGCGGCTACGGATCTCTGCGGACTCCACGGCTAATCTCCCAGGTTGGCTTGACGAAGGACCTGCGCGGCGGCGGATCCGGGGGCGGGCGGGCGGGCGGCGGCTCGCTCACGAGGGTCGACCGCGGCAGCAGCGCCGGCCGCCATCACACGAGCCGTGGTGAGGGCGCTGGCAGCGGACAGGCCCGCCTGCTGGACGCTCAGGACCATGCCCTTGTCGCGCGCATCTGCGATGGCCTGCTGGGCGCGCCGGTAGACGACGATGCCGCCAGCAGCGCCCACGGCGATCCACACCATCCTTCGCATGGAGCCAACCCTAACGGTCGTCCCCATGACGCAGTTCCGAGAGTCGGGCGGCGATGTCGCCCCATGCAGCCTCGGCACCATGCCGACTGGGTTGGTAGTAGACCCGGTCCATCAACTCGTCGGGGAGGTACTGCTGTGCCGCAACACCACCCGGCACGTCGTGGGGGTAGACGTAGCCGGAACCATGGCCCAGTGCGCTAGCCCCCGGATAGTGCCCGTCACGCAGATGCGGGGGCACCCGCCCAATACCACCGGACCGCACATCGGCAATCGCCTCCCCGAGTCCGACCACGACCGCATTCGACTTCGGGGCTAGGGCAGCATGGATGGTCGCGTGGGCGAGGATGATCGCCGCCTCGGGCATGCCGATCATGGCGGTGGCCTCAGCGGCGGCAACCGCCGTCTGCAGGACACTCGGCTCCGCCATCCCGATGTCCTCACTGGCCAGGATCATCAGCCGACGGGCCACGAAGCGCGGGTCCTCCCCCGCCTCGAGCATCCGAGCCAGGTAGTGGAGCGCGGCATCCGGGTCGCTGCCCCGGATGCTCTTGATGAATGCGCTGATGACGTCGTAGTGCTGATCGCCGTCCTTGTCGTAGATGATCGCCGCCTGCTGGACGGCTCGCTCAGCGTCGGCGAGCGTGACCACCGTGCGGCCACTCTCATCCGGTGACGTCGATGCGGCAGCAGCGTCGAGTCCGGTGAGCGCACGCCGGGCATCCCCACTGGCGGTGCGCACAAGGTGCGCGATGGCATCCTCATCGACGACCACCATGCCGCCGAGACCGCGCGGATCCGCAATGGCCCGACGCAGCAGTTCATCGACATGCGCATCCATCAGCGGCGACAGCCGCACCATGACACTACGGGACATCAGCGGTGCGATCACCGAGAAGCTGGGGTTCTCCGTCGTGGCTGCAATGAGGGTCACCCAGCCGTTCTCGACGGCCGGCAGCAGGGCGTCCTGCTGGGACTTGCTGAAGCGGTGCACCTCGTCGATGAACAGGACGGTGCCCCGTCCGTGCATGGCGAGGGAGTTGCGCGCGCGCTCGATGACAGCGCGGACGTCCTTCACGCCAGCCGTGACGGCCGACAACTCGACGAATGCCCGGCCGCTGCCCGCCGACAGAATTTGCGCCAATGTGGTCTTGCCTGTGCCGGGCGGGCCCCAGAGGATCACGGACACGACCGCCGCCTCCGCGGACGCGGTCAGGAGTGTGCGCAGGGGCGAGCCCGGGCCAAGGGCGAGGTCCTGCCCCACCACCTCTTCGAGCGAGCGTGGCCGCATGCGCACGGCAAGGGGTGCGTTCGACCGGGAACCGGAGAGTCCGTCGTCGAACAGCGTCATGCCGTCACCCTAGCCACGGAGTCATCGCGGTTTGCCGCCTCCACGAAGGAGCCCGGACCGGTACCGACCCACCTCACGGAATCCGAGGGCCTCATAGGTGCGTCGGCCCGCATCATTGCCGACGTACATCTCGAGCACGACCGCTGGCGCTCCCTGGTCCATCGCCACCTGCATGATCCGACGGCAGGCCCGCCGAGCGAGCCCCTCCCCACGACGGTCGGGCACGGTGCACACGCTGCAGATGTGCGCTGCCCCGGTGGCCTCGACACGCTGAGCGGCGACCGACACGAGCTTGTCGCCTTCGACCACACCGACCCAGCGGATGATTCGCGGGTCGCCGGGAAAGAT
>CAIVQM010000143.1 GCA_903908025.1 uncultured bacterium | reverse complement strand
TTCACGCGTACGTGAACCGTGCACCGCTGACGCTAGGCAGGCCGGTGCGGTGGGTCAAACCTGCAGAGCGGCGTGTCGCCGGGCAAACTCACAACCACACGCTGAGGTTGCGTCGTGCTCATGAGCAACCCTGAAGTGCCACCTGAGATCAGCCGAAGTCCTCCGGCGAGACCTGATCGAGGAACTCCCGGAACTTCTCCACCTGGTCCTCGGCGGGTGCCGGATCGTCGTCCGGGATGTCGATGCCAGCCTCGTCCATGACCGCCACCTCGCTGCGAATCGGGGCACCTACCCGCAGGGCGAGCGCGATGGCATCCGATGGTCGCGAGCTGACCTGGACCCCCGTGCTGAGGATGAGCAGCGCATAGAAGACACCGTCCTCAAGCGCCGTTATTCGCACCTCCACGACCGTGACCTGCAAGGCGTCGAGCACATCGCGAAGCAGGTCGTGCGTGAGCGGTCGTGGCGGAACGATCCCCTGCTGTGCATAGGCGATGGCGGTTGCCTCTACGGCGCCAACCCAGATGGGCAGATAGCGCCCACCATTCACCTCGCGCAGCAGCACGATCGGGTTGTTGGAGGGCATCTCCACCCGCACGCCGACGACCTCGAGATCAAGCACTCTCACAGGGTAACGCCGAGCGCCAGAAATGCACCCGCTAGGTCAGGCTCGACCGCCACGAATCAACTCGGCCCGCAGCAGCGCGGCATGCAACTGCACGAACAGGGACGCCAACTCGCGAATCGTCTCCTGCTCGCGCGCCCGGGCATCTCGGTCCCGCGGCTGAGAGTATGGCGTCGCCATCTGCTCCACCAGGCCCGTCTCCCGATCGGCGACGACCCGGAAGGATCGAAGATGCCTGGGTTCGACGCCGAAGGCCGACAGCCGCGACACGACACTCGCGATCGCCAGCGCATCCTCGTCGTAGTGACCGGCCGGGCTCGCCCACACGAGACCGATCCCCTCGAGCTGTGCGACATACGCCTCGGTCAGGTCGCACGCTACGGCCAGCTCCGTTCGGGTCATGCGGACCCGACCGGCCCCGGGCCGGAAGTCATCTGGCCGCATGCCGGTGCCGGCGATCGGCGTAGCCGGCGGGGCATCGGGATCCGGCAACCCTTCGCTGATGTGATCGCGGATGACCTTGAGCGGCAGGTACTGGTCACGCTGAAGGGTCAGCACCGCGCGCAACTGGTCGACGTCGCGCTGTCCGAATCGACGGTAGCCCGACCCGGTGCGCTCGGGTGAGACGAGGCCCTCGGACTCGAGGAAGCGGATCTTGCTGATGGTCACATCGGGGAACTCTCGCTTGAGCAGGCTGAGGACCTCGCCAATGCTGATCGTGCCAGTGACGAGAGGGTGCGGCGTCTCCCCGACTCCGTCGGTCATGCGATGGGTTCAAGTCCGAGCAGGAAGACGAAGCGGAACTTCCCGATCTGGACTTCGTCCCCGCCGGACAGCTGCTGATCCTCGACGCGCACGCGATTGACATAGGTGCCGTTGAGGCTTCCGATATCGCGCACGCTCCAACCCTCGGCTCCGTGCCTGAACTCCGCGTGATGGCGGCTCACCGTCACGTCGTCCAGGAAGATCGCCGCCTCAGGTGCGCGTCCGACGGTCTGAACGCCAGCCGACTCAGCAAGGAGGAACTCCTGCCCCTCACCGGGTCCACGGTGCACCACCAGCAACGCACTGCCCGATGGCAGTTCGAACTGCCGACCCGAGCCGACAGCGCTCATCGCGCCCGATCCGGTGCCTGGCCCAGCCGCGATTATCGAGGTGATGGAACCGGTGTGCTCAAGGCTCTCGAATGCCTCCGCCGTCAGCGGTGCCCCACACGAGCCGCAGAAACGATCGTCTTCGGCATTCACATGTCCGCACGTTGGGCAGGTCATCGCAGAGTCCCTACGCCTTCTCCACCAGGGCGCGGTAGTCCGCAGCCGTCAGGAGACCGTCCATGGCCGATGGATCCGCAGGCCGAAGCTCAACCATCCACCCGGCACCGTAGGCATCGGTGTTCACGTTCTCAGGTGCCCCATCCAGCGCTTCATTGCGGGCCACGACCTCGCCGGCCAGCGGTGCGTAGATGTCGCTGACACTCTTGGTCGACTCCACCTCGCCGCATGCACTACCGGCGGACAGGCTCTCCCCCACCCCGGGCAGTGATACGTAGACGATGTCGCCGAGTGAACCCTGAGCGAAGTCAGTGATCCCGAACACGACCGTTCCTGAGTCGGTGGCGCGTACCCACTCGTGCTCAGCGGTGTAGCGCAACTCGTCGGGGAACATCCGGCCTCCTAATTCGTCGTCTCGGGAACTGTAACCGAGATGCTCAGGGACTGAGCGGCCGAAGCCTCAAAATCGGCCCCACGGGTGCGGACGGAGTCGGCCAGGCCACCGGGGATGCTCAGTGCAGCGCCCATGGTGTCCGGATCGCCGATGGCGATCAACCGGATGGGCGATGTGACGGGCTGTCCGTCCACGAGGACACCCGTGTCGCTGTCAGCGAACCAGGTGTTCACGACGACGCGGTTGGAGCCCGCCTGGATCGCCTCGGCACCGGCATCCCGCAACTCCTGCACGGCATCGAGCAGTACGGCGGCATCAACCACGCCCTTCGGATCCGCGATGCTGATCGTGAGTCCCGGGCCTGACACTGGAGTCGTGCCGGTCAGCACCTGAAGGGCGGCCAGACGGCGCTGCGCCTCGGCAACGGCCTCAACGGTCGACCCCGCCTCGAGATCGCGCTGAAGTCCGGCAAGTCGGATCGATTCCGCCTCGAGGCGGTCCTGACGAGCACCGAGATCGTCGAGGATCTGCACCAGATCCTCGGTGCGTGCATTGCGCCACGGCTCTTCGGTCCCCGGGCGCACGATAGCCAGGGTCACGAGCAGGCCCAGAATGAGAAACAGCAGTCCGATGAACAGGTGCGGACGGCTCGGTCGGAATGCCAACTGCGCCAGGAGAGCCGCCGAAGATGGCTGGGCGGCTTCTTCGCTGGTGGCGGGAGTTTCGCCATTCGGATCCATCGTCATGTGCTCATGCCCGGAACAGGATGCGCCTGATCGCAGCTGCATTCGCGAAGATGCGCATCGCCAGCACCACGACGACACCGGTGGACATCTGCGCCCCGACGCCGAGCTGATCACCGAGATACACCAGGAACGCCGCGATGATCACGTTCGAGAGGAAGCTGACGACGAAGATCCGGTCGTCGAAGCGCTTCTCCATCAGTGCCCGGAAGCCACCGAACACGGCGTCGAGGGCCGCCACGATCGCGATGGGCAGGTAGGGCTGCAACCACAGGGGAACGAGGGGATGCCACAGGATTCCGATAGCGATTCCCACGAGCAGTCCGATGATGGCGATCACGAGCCCGATCCCCCTTCCGGTGTCGACGCATAGCGCGGGAGGCGCAGTTCGCCTGCCGGCAACGCTATGTCACCCGGTGTCACGTCCGTCACGAGGCCATAGTCGGCAGACAGTCGCGTCAGCAGATTCCGCAGTCCCGAGTCGGCGCCATCTGTAGCCATCGGGCCGACTGCGGCAATCCGGTAAGGGCGCGTGAGGGGCTGATAGTTGACGAGGATTGCCCCGCCCGCGCTCC
>CAIVQM010000142.1 GCA_903908025.1 uncultured bacterium | reverse complement strand
GAACCGCCCCCAACCTCAAGACCGAGTCCGATAGCGATGCGAACAAAACCGCCCGACGACCAGATGGTCGGCGGGCGGTTTTGGTTGAGCGTGACTAGTGCGAGTGACCGTGGTGGCCGTGGCCGTTGCCCGCCGACTCCGGCTCCTCTTCGCGCTTCTCGACAACGAGCGCCTCGGTGGTCAGGAGCATGGCGGCGATCGATGCCGCATTCTCCAGGGCCGAGCGGGTGACCTTGACCGGGTCGATGACGCCGGCCGCGATCAGGTCGACGTACTCGCCCGTGGCGGCGTTGAGGCCGTGACCCGCGGGGAGCTCGGCGACCTTGGAGACCACGACGTAGCCCTGCTCGCCCGCGTTCTCGGCGATCCAGCGCAGCGGCTCGGCAAGTGAGCGACGGACGATGCCGACGCCGGTTGCCTGGTCGCCCGTGAGTCCGAGGTCACCGTCGAGTGCGTGCGATGCCTGCACCAGTGCAGTGCCACCGCCGGAGACGATGCCCTCTTCGATGGCTGCGCGCGTCGCGGAGACGGCGTCCTCGATGCGGTGCTTCTTCTCCTTGAGCTCGACCTCGGTGTGGCCGCCGACCTTGATGACGACGACGCCACCCGCGATCTTGGCCAGCCGCTCCTGCAGCTTCTCCTTGTCCCAGTCGGAGTCACTGCGCTCGATCTCGGCGCGGATCTGCGCGATGCGCGCGTCGACATCGGCTGCTTCTCCACCACCGTCGACGACCGTGGTGTTGTCCTTGGTGACGACGACGCGGCGAGCCGAGCCGAGGACCTCAAGGCCGACCTGGTCGAGCTTGAGCCCAACCTCGGGCGACACAACCTGGGCACCGGTGAGGATCGCGAGATCCTGCAGGATCGCCTTGCGGCGATCGCCGAAGGCCGGGGCCTTGACGGCGCAGGAAGCGAAGGTGCCGCGGATGCGGTTGACGACGAGAGTCGACAGCGCCTCGCCGTCAACATCCTCGGCGATGATCAGCAGCGGCTTGCCCGCCTGGACGACCTTCTCGAGCAGGGGCAGCAGCTCCTGAACGGACGAGACCTTGCCCTGGACGAGCAGGATGCGGGCATCCTCGAGCACGGTCTCCATGCGATCGGGATCGGTGACGAAGTAAGCCGAGATGAAGCCCTTGTCGAACTGCATGCCCTCGGTGAACTCAAGCTCGAGCGACGGGGTGTTCGACTCCTCGACGGAGATGACGCCGTCCTTGCCGACCTTGTCGAATGCATCGGCGATGAGCTCGCCGATCTCGCGGTCCTGCGAGGAGATGGCGGCGACGTTGGCGATCTCGCCCTTGTCCGCGACCTCGCGAGCGTTCTCGAGCAGGCGCGCCTTGACGGCCTGAACGGCCTTGTCGATGCCGCGCTTGATGTCCATCGGCGATGCGCCGGCGGCAACCTGCTTCAGGCCCTCGCGGACCATGGCCTGCGCCAGGACAGTCGCTGTCGTGGTGCCGTCACCAGCGACGTCGTTGGTCTTGGTGGCGACCTCCTTGGCGAGCTGCGCCCCGAGGTTCTCGTACGGGTTCTCAAGTTCGATCTCACGGGCGATCGTGACACCGTCGTTGGTGATCGTGGGTGCGCCCCACTTCTTGTCGATGACGACGTTGCGGCCCTTCGGGCCAAGCGTCACCTTCACGGCGTCGGCGAGCGCGTTGACGCCG
>CAIVQM010000141.1 GCA_903908025.1 uncultured bacterium | reverse complement strand
CCGATCTCCGTGGAAGCCAGTGACATACGGACGACAGCCGCGGCCGACCTACCGGAGTACGAGGTACTTTCTGGCGGATTCCCGTGCCAGCCCTTCAGCATCGCGGGCGTCAGCAAGAAACTGAGCCTCGGCCGCCGGCACGGTTTCCATGACGAGAAGAGCGGCAACCTCTTCTTCGACATCGTCGGGCTGATCGACGGCGCGCCGACCCCGCCGCCGGTGCTCTTCCTTGAGAACGTCAAGAACCTTGTCCGCCACGACAAGGGTCGGACATTCGCAGTGATCCACGAAATGCTCGTGGATCGCGGCTACAACGTCTCGTGGAAGGTAGTTGACGCCAAGCCCTGGGTGCCGCAGCACCGCGAGCGAACCTACATCATTGGGCTGCACCGAGATGTCTACGGTGAGCAGGCGTTCGAGTTTCCCGACCCTCCGGCCGATGCGCCATACCCCACCCTTGACGCCATCCTTGAGCCTGACGGCAAGGTTCCTGAGAAGTACATCCTCACGCCACATCTCTGGGAGTACCTGCAGGCGTACGCTGCCAAGCACCGCGCCGCCGGCAACGGTTTCGGCTATAGCCTGGTCGGCCGCGACAAGACATCGCGCACGCTAAGCGCCAGGTATTACAAGGATGGCTCCGAAATCCTGATCGAGACTGGCGGACTCCAGCCCCGGCGCCTCACTCCACGTGAGTGCGCCCGGCTGATGGGGTATCGGGAAGACTTCCAGATCCTAGTCTCGGATACCCAGGCCTACCGCCAGTTCGGCAACTCCGTAGTCGTTCCGGTCATCGAGTTCATAGCCCAATCCCTAGCGGACCAAGTTGATCTTGGAGCCGGGCGGGCGGCTCGGTAGGATGAGGCGGGGGCGACGGCAGATGTCATTCGGGACTACGCAGGGTCCGAGGCTGTCCCGTCGCGGAGCCGAGTGACGACGAGATGACGGATGTAGTTGTTGGCGTGATCGTCTCCTACTTGGCGAGGGACCCCGGTGCCAAGAACCCGGAGATCCGCGCTGAACTGGCGCGATGTGGCCACCGCAGCTTTACAAAGTCGACGCTCAATAGCCTCCTGTATACGCTCCACCCCGATCCCATCTACTGGCGTGAGTTGGCTGACGGCACGCGGGGATGGTGGCCGGCCCAAGGCGCCGACGCCGGTTCCGGGAATACGGACTCCGATGTCCTGATCCTGTCCACCGAACGAGGGTGGGGCACCTAACCAATCGGGCGTTCGACGGCAGCGACGCGGACGTCCACCTAAGTCGAAGTCGTAAGGGGAGAGTGATCCGTGGCGGTGCCGCAGGTGGTGGTCGATCTCATCGGCAAGGCGGAGTCCGCCACGTCCCCTGATGAGCAGCGCGATGTGTTCCGCGCCATCGGACAGGCACTTATGGAATCCTGCCCGAGCACAACGTTTCGAGAGCTCGCACACGCCGTGGCCGGCCCGCCACGGTCATACGGGGGCGCCGTAGCCTCGACTCGCCTAGCCAATATCCTCCACCGCTGGAGGGGATCGAACCTAGCGAGCTACGCGGATGCCACTCCGACGGATCTCCTGGGTCGCAACGGCTGCGGCGTGCGCTCCCTCGGCGAGTTTCTGGTCCTGGCGAGCCAGGACCAGGACGAATTGACTGAACCAGCTGGCGGGCCAGGCAGAT
>CAIVQM010000140.1 GCA_903908025.1 uncultured bacterium | reverse complement strand
GTCGCCCATGGGGGATCGCGGTGGGCTGGGGGATGCAGGTTCTCGTGCTGGCGACCAGCCTCGTCGTCGGCTGGACCATGCTCATCGTCGGTGGCATCTTCGTCGTGCTGTGGTACCTGGCTGTCCGAAACGGCCGCCGGGTCGATGCCATGCGTGCACAGGCGAGCAACGGGGGCTAGTGGTATCGGCGGTGATACCGTAGCGTCATGGCCATGACTCTTCGCCTTGACGAGCGCACCAACGATGCCCTCCGGGAACGGGCCGATGCCGAGGGCAGGTCCATGCAGGAGGTCGTCAAACTGGCCGTCGCCGAGTACATCGAGCGACATAGCCGACTGGACGCTGTCGACCGAGTTCTCGATGACGAACTCCCGCGTTATGCCGACGCGCTGCGCCGGCTCGGCGAGTGATCTACCTCGACCTCGAGGATCTGCTCCACATCGCGGACCGGGTCCTCGACGGCAACGTAGCCGTCCGCGATGCCGGTTTGCTGGCGTCGGCCGCCGCTCGCCCTCAGACAACGGTCTTCGGCCAGGATGCCTACGCCACCGTGCACGACAAGACGGCCGCGCTCATGCACTCGATCGTCGGGAATCACCCGCTCGTCGATGGCAACAAGCGCCTCGGGCTGGCGGCGGCACTGGCCTTCCTTGGGGTGAACGGCTGGCGGCTGACCTTGACCAACGACGAGGCCTACGACCTCGTCATCGCGATGGCATCCGGCCGGCTCGCGGAGGTGGCCGAGATGTCGGCGATGCTGGCGGCGGGCAGCCGGCCGATCCCTCCTCGTTAGGATGACGGCCTATCGCCCTCGTGGCGCCTCCCCGGTATCTGAAGGAGCAAGTCGTGTCTGAGCGCACCCTCGTCCTGATCAAGCCCGATGGCGTGGCCCGTGGCCTCGTCGGCGAGGTGCTCGGCCGTATCGAGCGCAAGGGCTTCACGATCGTTGCCATGGAGATGCGCACCCTTACGGTCGAGATCGCCGAAGAGCACTACGGCGAGCACAAGGGCAAGGGCTTCTTCGGCGACCTGGTCGAGTTCATCACCAGCAGCCCGCTTGTGGCCGCGGTCATCGAGGGTCCCGACGCGATCGTGCAGTGGCGCAGCATGATGGGCGCCACCAACCCGGTCAATGCGCCGCTCGGCACCATCCGCGGCGACCTCGCCACGGAGATGCAGAACAACGTGACGCACGGATCGGACTCGCCGGAGGCGTCGGCCCGTGAGATCGCCCTGTTCTTCCCCGGACTGGTCTAGCCCGTGAAGCCCGCTGCGGTAGGTCTGGCTGCCGGCGTCGCTGCTGGCGGCCTGGTAGCCGCGGGCGCACGCGGGTCGACTCTGGTGCCGTGGCCCGACAAGGTGCGCACGGCCTTCCCACTTGCCCTCGGAGGGGTCGTCGGGCTGGCGGTCGGCCTGAAGACAGGTGTCGGAATCTCGATGCTGCGCGCCGTCACCGGCCGCGGCCCGGGGCCGGTCACCACCGTGGCTCCCGTACTGGTCGGCGCCGGCATCATCGCGGGCATCTCGATCGCAGGAACCGCTGCGGCGCAGCGCGTTCTGGCTGGTATGGCCACCCAGGGCAGGGATCTCGATCCGGCCTTCGCCACGCCCCCGACCGATCCGGAGGTCTCCGGTGGCCCGGGCTCTGTGGTGGCCCTTGACGAGCTCGGTCGTGAAGGCGCGAGGTTCGTCGGCTCCGTCTGCACTCCCGACGACATCCGCGAAGTCTCGGGCCAGGAGCCCGTCGCGATACCCGTGCGGGTGTTCGTCGGAGTCGATGCGGCCAGCACGCCCGAGCAGCGAGTCGGCCTGGCGATGACGGAGCTTCGCCGTACGGGCGCCTTCAACCGCGCTCACCTGATCGTGCAGGCGCCGGCGGGGTCGGGGTACGCAAACTCGTTCCCCGTCGACGTTCTGGAGGTGCTGTCCAGAGGTGACAGCGCCGCTGTCGCTGTCGGTTACGGCTTGCTGCCCTCGTTTCTCTCGATGGGCAAGGTTGAACTCGCCGCCCACACGCAGCGTCTGCTGCTCGAAGCCATCCGGGCCGAATTGCAGACCCGTGAGACGAAGCCGCGCCTGCTGCTCTACGGCGAGAGCCTCGGGGCCAAGGTGCAGGAGGCTGCCGTACCGGGTGGCCCATCCGATCTGGACCACTACGGAGTCGCAGCAGCCCTATGGGTCGGTACTCCGGGTGGTGAGCAGGCCGATGTCTTCCACGACCTGTGCGCGGGGGAGTCGTACACCGTCGATCGGCCTGAGCAGTTGCCCGATCCGATGCCGTCGCCGCGGCCGCGGGTCTGGTTCCTCGAGCATGACGGTGATCCAGTCGTGCGGTTCCGCCCGAAGCTGCTGCTGAACCGCCCGTCCTGGCTGCCGACCGATGGCACCCGCGGCCGAAATGTTCCCGAGGACATGGGCTGGAAGCCCGGCATCACCTTCGCCCAGGCTTTCGTCGACACGATGTTCGCGACCAACGTCAAGCCGGGCCTCTTCGAGAGTCGGGGCCATGACTACCGGGCCGATCTGGGTGCCGTGGTCACGACGGCCTTCGACTTGCCGTCCGACGGTGCTGTCGCCGTCCGGCTGGAGGCCTTCCTGCGGGCCAAGGAGATCGAGCGGGCCGAGCGCATCGCGTCGACTTGACCGCCCATATGGGGGTACAGGGCGCATAGCGGACATGCTTGTGACCATGCCGTTACCGAGCGTCTAGGATGGGGGTCCCTGCTCCCACTTGGAAGGCCACTTCCCCCATGGCTGGATCCTCCTCGTTCGTCGGCCGCGACATGGCCGTCGATCTGGGCACCGCCAACACCCTCGTCTACGTGCGCGGTCGTGGCATCGTGCTGAACGAGCCGTCCGTGGTCGCCATCAACAACAACACCGGTGGCATCCTGGCGGTCGGGTCCGAGGCGAAGCGCATGATCGGCCGCACGCCGGGCAACATCGTCGCCATCCGGCCTCTCAAGGACGGCGTGATCGCCGACTTCGACACCACCGAGCGCATGCTGCGCTACTTCATCCAGAAGGTGCACAAGCGCCGCCACCTGGCCAAGCCGCGGCTGATCGTCTGCGTGCCGTCGGGTATCACCGGTGTCGAGCAGCGCGCCGTGAAGGATGCCGGCTACGCCGCCGGTGCTCGCAAGGTCTTCATCATCGAGGAGCCGATGGCGGCTGCGATCGGTGCGGGACTGCCTGTCCATGAGCCCACCGGCAACATGGTCGTCGATATCGGCGGCGGCACATCCGAGGTCGCCGTCATCTCCCTCGGCGGCATCGTGTGCTCGCTCTCGGTGCGCGTGGGCGGCGACGAGCTCGACAACGCGATCATCCAGTACGTGAAGAAGGAGTACTCGCTGATGCTCGGCGAGCGCACGGCCGAGGAGATCAAGGTCGCCATCGGCTCCGCGTTCCCGATGCCGGACGAGCCGCATGCCGAGATCCGCGGGCGTGACCTCATCACCGGCCTGCCGCGAACGATCGTGGTGTCGGCCGAGGAGATCCGTCGCGCGATCGACGAGCCCGTGCACGCGATCGTCGACGCGGTGAAGGCGACTCTCGACCGCACGCCCCCCGAGCTGTCCGGCGACATCATGGACCGCGGCATCGTGCTGACCGGCGGCGGTGCGCTCCTGCGTGGACTCGACGAGCGACTCCGGCACGAGACCGGCATGCCGATCATCATCGCCGACCGGCCGCTCGAGTGCGTGGCGCTCGGCTCAGGCAAGTGCGTGGAGGAGTTCGAGGCTCTGCAGCAGGTGCTCATCTCGGAGCCTCGCCGCTAACGCACCTGCGGGGCTTCGGCCCGACTGGAGACACTTAGCCCATGCTGTCGCGCCGTACCCGCATCCTGCTTGCGGTCTTGGTCGTGGCATCGCTGACCTTCGTCATCCTCGATCTTCGGGGCGGGCAGGGCCCCCTCACAGGTGTCCGCAATATCGCCGCGAACGGGCTCGGCGGCCTGGAGCGTGCTGCCTCCACGGTCTTCTCGCCGATCACCGGGGCGAGCAGCTGGTGGTCGGACATGCGCGACCAGGCGACGAAGATCGATGCCCTCCAGACGGAGAACGACGGTCTGCAGAGTGAGCTGGAGACGCTGAAGAACGACCGGGCACGGGCCAACGCGCTCGACGACCTCCTTCGGGTGTCGGGTGTCGGGCAGTACCGATTCGTCCCGGCCGAGGTGATCGCGGTCGGTCCGGCGCAGGACTTCTCCTGGACGGTGACCATCGATGCCGGCCGCAACGATGGCATCGAGGCGGACATGACCGTCATCAACGGGCAGGGCCTCGTCGGACGAGTGCTCAAGACCACGGCCAGCACCTCCACTGTCGTCCTCATCGTCGATGCGACGTCTGCTGTCGGTGGCCGCATCGCGGGAACCGAGGAGATCGGCATCGTCTCGGGTTCGGGACGCCAGGACTCGCTCGAGTTCCAGCTCC
>CAIVQM010000139.1 GCA_903908025.1 uncultured bacterium | reverse complement strand
GCGCGTCCTGGATTCGATTGGCCACGAGGCGCTGAATCAGCCAGCTGATCGCGAATCCTGGCAAGGCCACGCTTGCGAAGAGCACTTGCAGGTCATAGGCATCCGGCCCGATCAGGTCCGTCACGTCGATCATGAAGCCAAGATGGATAACGAAACCCGCCGAGAACGTGAGGGCGGACATGAGCAGGAGTAGTCGCCAGACCGGGACGCCGTTGACGAACTGCCAGGCGCTGCGCATCGAGTCGCCCAGACGCTCAGGCCGCACCAGACCCCTGCCCGCGGCACTGCCGCGGAGTGATCGCGGCAGCCAGACACCAATCGTGACGCAGACGATGGGCCCGACGACCAGCAATGTGGGGAGCGGGAGAGCTAGTGCGCCCAGAAGCGGCGCGGCGATGAGCGCGACGAGGGGTCCAAGTGCTGATGCCGCAACCGTCCAGCTCGCAATCCAGCTGAAGACCTTTCGCGCTTCACCAGCGTTGAACTCATCGGCCGCCAGACTCCACAGCAACAGTGGAAGCACCACGGTGAGTTGATCCGCGAGCAACCACACGGTGCCGATCCCCAGCATCGAGTTGTCCTGGGTCGCCATGAGGACGAATGCCAGGACGAAGATGAGGGCGTACGCAAAAGCACTCACCCGCAGGACGCGAAGTCGTGCGTACTGGTCGACAAAGCGGAACTGCACCAGCGCGAGCAGGAGCATCGCGACCCCGCTGATCGGATATACCACCAGGAGCATGGACGGTCCGTACAGGGCGAGAATCTGGCTGTTGGCCACGATCTCGGTGATGATTCCCCCGAAGATGCACAGGGTCAGTGCAACCGTGACAGGCGTGGCCCGGCGACGCAGACTCTCCAAACTCACGCCACTGCGCAGTTCGTCCGCACCACGTTGCATGTCGGCACGTTATCGTCATCGTCACTCACCGGCGCGGAGACTGCCGCCAGACGCGAAGTTCTACCATCCATGCACGTCCCACGCCGTGGGGGCGCCGCTAGCCGCGGATGCCTCGATGCGAGCATCCGAGATCTCAGCAGCCAGCGAGCTCTCCTTATGGCTCATTCCGCGACGCGTAGCGCAGTCCTGGTTCCCACCACTGCAAGGGCGCCCGGCTCCCAGAACACCATCTGCATCGTGTTCTCGTCGGTGAACCATGCCTGGAGCTCGACGTCATCGGTGATCTTGACCATCCGGATGGATCCATCCGGCGCGATGACACCGATGAGCTCCTGCTCAGCCGTGGTCGTCAGCGGCTTGTCGCGTTGCAGTTCCGAGGGCTTGTCGAGGGTGAGAGTTTCGTGGACCGTGAACACCCCGTCGACCGGCTCGGTGAAGTCGTATCTGCCTGTGGACTTCACAGCCCCCGAGGCCACCGTGAGGACGGAAGCCGTGCCCAACCAGGAACCAGCGAAGGAAACCTGATGGGCATCCACGAAGGTGGGCGGCGCCGTGCTGCTCGTTGATGAGGTCCCGGAGCAGCCGGCCAGTGCGAGTGTCGCCAGCAGAGCTGCAAATCCTGCGATGCGTCGTGCGGTCATGTGATCTCCCTGGACGTTGAGCGCCGAGCGTGAGCGCTCGGCAAGGGTCGTCCGCCACGCGCGGCCTGTCAAAGGACACGTAGGGTTTTCCCTAGTGAACGAACCACGGCGGCAAAGCGAAAGCCCCCCACCGTCGTGAGGGGCTCCGCTTGCAGATGTCTCAACCTACGTGTCCGAGGGGGGACTTGAACCCCCATTCCCCGTAAAGGGAACTAGCACCTCAAGCTAGCGCGTCTGCCAATTCCGCCACCCGGACGAGTGTGCTGGGACAGCATACATAGGTCCGGTCTCCTGCCGGAAATGGCTCCGACGTCCTGCCGAATGGCGACGCGCGCGGCAGGATGGCGTCATGAGCGCTGACGTAGCCCGCCCGGACCTCGATCCGCTGCCCGATGCCGAGGCAGAGGTCGCCCAGATCACGCAGGAGCTCATCCGCATCGACACGAGCAACTGGGGCGACTCATCCGAGACGGTGGGGGAGGCAGCAGCCGCCGACTACTGCGCTGAGCGACTGCGCGAGGTGGGCCTGGACCCGGAGGTCATCGTCACGACAAGTGACAGCCGGCGCGCCGTTCACGTGCGCATCCCTGGGACCGATCCGTCGGCCGGTGCGCTGCTGCTGCACGGGCATATTGATGTCGTGCCGGCGATGGCTGCGGACTGGTCGCGTCCGCCGTTCGCCGCCGAGTTGGCCGATGGCTTCATCTGGGGCCGCGGCGCGGTTGACATGAAGGATATGGACGCGATGATCCTGGCGGTGGTCCGCTCATGGGCGCGAGCAGGCGTGCGGCCGCGGCGCGATGTCGTCGTCCTGTTCCTGCCGGATGAGGAGGCGGGCAGCGTCCACGGGGCGCACTGGCTCGTCGAGCACCGTCCCGAACTGTTCGCTGGTGTCACCGAGGCCGTCGGCGAAGTGGGCGGGTTCAGCGTCACGGTGCGCGACGACCTGCGGCTGTATCCGATCCAGACGGCGGAGAAGGGCATCCGCTGGCTTCGGCTGCGCGCCAAGGATCGTGCGGGCCACGGCTCGATGATCCACCAGGACAACGCAGTGACCTTGCTATGCGAGGCCGTGGCAAAGGTGGGCCGGCACACGTGGCCGATTCGTCGGACGAAGACGGTGGATCGTTTCCTGGCGGGGCTGTCAGAGGCCTACGGCGTTGACCTGTCTGATGGAGATCTCGATCTGGTTCGCGAGCGGCTCGGCACCCTGGCATTTCTCGTTGGTGCCACCCTGCAGAACACCGCCAATCCGACCATGCTTCATGCCGGATACAAGCACAACGTCATCCCGGGGGAGGCCACCGCGAGCATCGACGGGCGCGTGCTGCCTGGCTACGAGGATGAGTTCGACGCGACCATCCGCGAGATCGTCGGCGAGGACATCATCATCGAGACGGTCAATGCCGACATCGCGCTGGAAGCCCCCTTCGATACAGCGACCGTTGACCTGATGGCATCGGTGCTGCGACACGAAGATCCGTTCGCCCTGCCGGTGCCGTACATGATCTCCGGTGGCACCGATGCGAAGGCGTTCGCTCGTCTGGGTGTCGACTGCTACGGGTTCAGCCCCCTGCAGATGCCGGCCGACCTCGACTACTGGCGGCTGTTCCACGGGGTGGACGAGCGGGTGCCGGTGGACGGTCTGAAGTTCGGAGTCCGCGTGCTGGACCGGTTCCTGCGGGCCTGCTGAGCCGTCGCCTGCGTTCGCGAGGATCTGTTCAACCTGAGTTGATCTTGTTAGATTGAGTGCATGGGTGGGAGTCAAATCCGCGATCCGCTGACCATCGCAGATATCGACGCAGCATTCGGCTTGGGATTCGACATCGACCTGGCGGATCTGCGATTCAACCGGGTTGCGAATGCTGAAGGGATCGGCACCGAATTGGGCGACGAGGCTCTCTAGGCTGTGCGCATCATGCGGTAGACGCGCCGCCGAAGGCGCACCGTGCGACGGCCGTCGGGGGACAGGCGCAGCTGGTCGAGTTCCCAGTGGTCGGTCTCGGCCGCACCGGTGAGCATGACGCGAGCGGCTTCACGGCTCGTCCCGCGGGGGAATGCCATCTCCCAGTACTCCCAGGTCGCGGCGCGCTGCTGCATGGTCGTCCCTCGCTACCGACGCTGGGCCCAGCCGGCCTCGGGGTAGCCCATCGGGGGCGCCGAGACGTCGTCGAGGGCGATCAGGATCTCGTCGGGCAGCACGAGCTCCTCGGAGGCGAGCGCCGCGATGAGCTGGTTGTTGGTGCGGGCGCCCAGGATCGGGGCGACGACACCGGGCCGGTCGCGCAGCCACGCAAGCGCAACCTCGGTGGGGGATGCGCCCAGCCCTTCGGCCGCCGTGGCGAGTGCATCGACGATTCGCCGCCCGCGCTCGTCGAGGTAGACCTGAACCCAGCCGGCGGTCTCTGCATTGGCGCCACGCGAGTCGATCGGCATGCTGTGCCGGTATTTGCCGGTCAGGACGCCGCGTCCGAGGGGTGACCACGGCAGGATCCCCATGCCGGCCGACTGCGCAGCGGGCACGATCTCGCGCTCGATGCCGCGCTCGAGCAGGGAGTACTCCATCTGCGCGGTGACAAGGGGGGTGCGACCGGGCACGGCCTGCTGCCAGGTGGCGGCGCGGCTCATCTGCCAGCCGGAGTAGTTGGAGATGCCGGCGTAGCGCGCCTTGCCACTCGTGACGGCGTCATCGACCGCTGCGAGGGTCTCATCCATCGGCGTCCACGGATCCCAGGCGTGCAGCTGCCACAGGTCGACCGTCTCGGTGCGAAGCCGGCGAAGTGACGCCTCGAGGGCCCGCAGCAGGTGCTGACGCGATGCGTTCATCCGACGATCGGGACCATCGACCGCGCCGGCCTTGGTAGCGATGACCACCTGGTCGCGAACCTCGAACTCCTCGACGAGCTCGCCCAGCAGCGCCTCAGCGTCGCCGTCGGCGTAAACGTCGGCGGTATCGAGCAGGGTCCCACCGGCATCGAGGAAGGCGGCGAGCTGATCGCGGGCCTCGTACTCGTCGGTGCCGCGGGTCCAGGTGCCCGTGCCGAGGCCGAGCCGGCCCACCCACAGACCGGATCTGCCGAGGGGTCGCAATTGCATGACGGCACGCTACCGCCATGATCAGACCCAGCGGCCTAGGCTCGCCTTGAATCCACGGGAAGGACTGACATGAAGCTCGGACTGAACATGGGGTACTGGGGCGCCGGCAACGATGCCGACAACCTGGTCCTCGCCCGCGAGGCCGACCGGCTGGGCTACTCGGTGGTGTGGGCCGCAGAGGCCTATGGCTCCGACGCGGCGACCGTGCTCACCTGGATTGCGGCACAGACCGAGCGCATCGACGTCGGTTCCGCGGTCTTCCAGATCCCCGGCCGGACGCCAGCCAACACGGCGATGACGGCCGCCACCCTCGACAGCCTCTCCGGTGGGCGCTTCCGCCTTGGCCTGGGCGTCTCCGGTCCGCAGGTGTCCGAGGGGTGGCACGGTGTCCGCTTCGACAAGCCACTGACGCGCACCCGCGAGTACGTGGCCATCGTTCGCAAGGCACTGGCCCGAGAGAAGGTGTCCTTCGAGGGCGAGTTCTTCACGCTGCCCCTGCCGAATGGACCGGGCAAGGCACTGACCCTGACGGTGCATCCGGTCCGAGACAACATCCCGATCTACCTGGCCGCGATCGGCCCGAAGAACATGGAGTTGACCGGACAGATCGCTGATGGCTGGCTGGCGATCTTCTTCTCGCCCGAGAGTGCCGCGGAGAACATGGCCCCGCTGCGTGCGGGTCGCGAGAGCGTGGGACTGACGATGGACGGCTTCGACGTGGTGCCGACGGTGCCCGTCGTGTTCGGCGACGACCTCGCCGCCTGCGCCGATCCGCTCCGGTTCTACTCCGCCCTGTATGTCGGCGGCATGGGCAGCCGGGAGAAGAACTTCTACAACCAGCTGGCCTGCCGCATGGGCTACGAGAAGGAGGCCATCGAGATCCAGGACAAGTACATGGCCCGCGACTACGACGGCGCGATGGCCGCTGTGCCGTTCGAGTTCATCGATCAGACCAGCCTGATCGGGACCCCGGATCGCGTCAAGGACCGGCTTTCAGCATTCGCCGATGCCGGAGTGACCACGCTCACGATCGCGACGTACTCAGGTGACCTTCAGGAGCGCATCCAAACCCTGCAGACCATGGTTGACGTCCTCGAGGCATCTGGCCTGGCCTCGTAGTGACCTGGTTCGAGGCGATCGTCCTGGGCATCGTCCAGGGGCTCACGGAGTTCCTGCCCGTGTCCTCGAGTGCCCACCTGCTGATCCTGTCCCAGCTCTTCGGTTGGGAGGATCCGGGCGCCGCCTTCACTGCCGTGACGCAGATCGGCACCGAGATGGCCGTCATCATCTACTTCCGGCGCGAGATCGGCGAGATCCTGCGCGCGTGGACGAGGTCGATCACCAACGCTGACGCGCGCCATGAGCCGGCCGCGCGGATGGGCTGGCTGGTGCTGATC
>CAIVQM010000138.1 GCA_903908025.1 uncultured bacterium | reverse complement strand
GAGGAGGTGGCCCGCGGTTGTGCGTCGAGCTCCCTCATCCCAGCGGTCAACAAGCTCGGCACGATGCCTTTGCTGGTGGCGGGCGACGAGGCACTCCTGCAGACCTACCTGCCGCAGGTGGCCAGCGGCGAGGCGATGTTCTCCTACGCGCTGAGCGAGCGCGAGGCAGGCAGCGACGCCGCCTCCATGAAGGCGCGTGCGGTGGAGAAGGACGGGGGCTGGGTCCTCAACGGCCAGAAGAGCTGGATCAGCAACGCGGGCGTCTCGAAGTACTACACCGTCATGGCCGTCACCGATCCCGAGAAGGGTGCCCGCGGGGGCATCTCGGCATTCGTCGTGCACGGTGACGATGAAGGCTTCTCGCTGGGGACTCCGGAGCGCAAGCTCGGCATCCACGGCTCGCCGACCCGCGAGATCCTGTTCGACAACTGCTGGATCCCCGGCGATCGGATCGTCGGCGCCCCCGGCACCGGCTTCCAGACCGCGATGTCGACGCTCGACCACACCCGCGTCACCATCGGCGCCCAGGCAGTCGGGATCGCGCAAGGGGCCCTCGACGTGGCGTCTGCCTACGTGAAGGACCGCCAGCAGTTCGGCAAGTCGATCGCGTCCTTCCAGGGCATCCAGTTCATGATCGCCGACATGGCCATGAAGCTCGAGGCCGCCCGCCAGCTGGTCTACGTGGCCGCGGCCAAGAGCGAGCGGCAGGACCCCGACCTCACCTTCTTCGGGGCGGCCGCCAAGTGCTTCGCCTCGGACATGGCCATGGAGATCACCACCGACGCCGTCCAGGCCCTCGGTGGGGCCGGGTACACGAAGGACTGGCCCGTCGAGCGCTACATGCGCGACGCCAAGATCACCCAGATCTACGAGGGCACCAACCAGGTGCAGCGCATCGTCATGGCCAAGGCGATCCTCGGCCGTTAAGCCCGACCTGCGAACGCGACCGAATACAGTTCTACGTGTGACGTTGCCGCAGTTCCCCGGGGTTCGCGTACGCGCCCGGCGCGGTGGTGCCGTATGGGAGATCGCGGCCGATCGACTCCACGATGTCCAGCGACTCGCTGTCACCTCCGTCGGTCTCGGGTCCATCACCAGTCTTGACCTCGTCGTAGCGCATTGGCGGGCGCCCGTGCGTGCATGGATCGGTCGCCCCGGGCTCGCGGGCCTTACTGGACTGCAGGTCGAGCCGAAGGGCACCGGCGTGCGGCTGCGGCTCGCCGTTGCCAAGCCAGTCGATGCGGCGCTGGTGCTGGCCGCTGCGGTGCGGTGCCTGCGTCCGGTGGCCACGGGTGACGTCGGCCCGATGCTCACGTTCACTCCCGGACTGCCGGCTGCTGCCGCGAGCCTGGCCGGTCACCTCCACGATGTCCTGCTCCCTGTTGAGGACCGCGATGCGCACGTGCGCCGCTGCGACGTCCTCCTCGTCGGCGACTCGGACCCTGCTGTGGTGCCGGATCGTGGTGACACGGTGCGCATCGCGGGCCGGACATGGACGCGCAATGCACAGGAGTTCGACGTCAGCGTCGACCCGACGATCCATCGTCCGGTCGGTCGTCGTTCCGTCGCGTCGGGCGCGATTGCGACGGCGCGCGTAGCCGACGGCATCGTCACGATCGACACCAGCAGTGGGCCTGTCGTGGTTGCCGACCAGGTCACCGCGGCCAATGTCGATCAGTTGCGCAGCACCATCGCTGTGCTCGGTAAGGGACTCCCGCCGCAGGTCGAGCACCAGTTGAGGGCATGCGGCATCGTCGTCGGCCCAGCTGCGCAGGACCTGCCGGATGCGACCGATCACCTGGCGTGGCAGGCGGTCTCGGTGCACGAGAGGCGACATGCGCTTCGGATGTTCGGCCCCGCTGCGGTGCTCGATACATGGCCCGAGGTGAGCGTCGTGCTCGTGACCCATCGGCCGGACCACCTCGAGCGGGCCTTCGCCCAACTCTCCCGCCTGCGCTACCCGCGTCTCGAGATCGTCATCGGCGCCCATGGCGATCGACTCGACGGTGCCCGCGTCTGGGAGCTCGCACAGTCCCTGCCTTATCCGGCGACCGTGGTCGCGATCGAGGGTGCACGGACGCTGGGGGAGGCGCTCCAGATCTGCAGTGATCGGGCAACGGGCGCGCTCGTGACGAAGATGGACGACGACGACATCTATGGTCCGGAGCACATCTGGGATCTCGTGCTCGCGCGGCAGTACTCGGGAGCGCAGATCGTGGGGAAGGCCCTCGACTGGGTGTACCTCGAGTCGAGTGACACGACGGTGTTCCGTCCGACATACGCGGCGGAGAAGTACACGGACTTCGTCGCCGGCGGAACGATGCTGATCTCGAAGGGCGACCTCGCCGCCGTGGGCGGGTGGCGCCCGGTGCCGAAGTCGGTCGACCGTGCACTGCTTGACCGCGTGCTCCACGATGGCGGACTCGTCTATCGCACCCATGGCCTGGGCTACGTGTACGTGCGGCATTCCGCAGGCCACACCGCTGCGGTTCGCGACGAGCACTTCCTCACCAAGACCACGGCCACCCACTCCGGACTGGTGCGGCATGTGGCCTTCGGCACGGACACCGATGGCGACGCCGGAGGGTCGACGTGACCGGCGACCAGCCGCGGGTCTCGATCATCATGACGGTGGTGAATGAGGAACGGCACCTCCGAAATGCCGTGGAGCGACTGCTGGACCAGGACTACGCCGGTGACCTCGATATCGCGATTGCGGTGGGCCCGTCGAAGGACGGCACACGAGCGGTTGCGCAGGCCCTCTCGGATGCCCATCCGCATGTGCGGGTCGTCGACAACCCGTCGGGTCGAACGCCGTCCGGGCTGAACGCTGCCATCGCGGCCGTCGACAGTGACATCGTCGTCCGCATCGACGGTCATGCGATGGTGCCGCGCGACTACGTGAGAACGGGAGTGGCCGTTCTTGAGTCATCGGGTGCCGACAATGTCGGCGGCATCATGGCGGCCGAGGGAACGACCGAGTTCGAGCGTGCCGTGGCGCGCGCGATGACCTCCCGGTTCGGTGTCGGTGACGCGTCCTTCCACGTCGGCGGTGAGGCCGGTCCTGCTCTGACGGTCTACCTCGGGTGCTTCCGCCGCGACGCCCTCGATCGCATCGGCGGCTACGACGAGTCGATGGTCCGAGCGCAGGACTGGGAGATGAACCTGCGCATCCGGCAGAGCGGGGGCGTCGTGTGGTTCACGCCGGAGATGCGCGTTACCTACCATCCGCGGCACACGCTGAATGCTCTGGCGCGGCAGTACCACGACTACGGACGTTGGCGGCGCGAGGTGACGCGGCGGCATCCGGAGACACTCTCAGTGCGGTACCTCGCGGCCCCGGTCGCAGTGGCCGGCATCGGTGTCGGTCTGGGCCTTGCGGTGGCCGGAGCGGTGACGCAGCGACCGTGGCTTGCCGCGCTCGGGCTCGCTGCACCGTTGGGCTACGCGGTCCTCAACCTGGCTGCGAGCGCGCAAAGTGCACTGTCGGCGCCGCGGCTATCCGCTCGTGAAGCGACCACGCTGCCTGTTGTCTACGCGACGATGCATGGGTCATGGGGACTGGGCTTCCTACGCGGGTTGTCTCGTGCGGAACGTCGGGCGTCGCCCGTCGTGGACGGGGGCTGACCGTGTTCAAGCGTCGAGGGTCGCACCCGCTGCGATGGTCCATTGTCATTGCCGCACCCAAGGGGCCGGCGGGTGAGCAGTGGGGCGACACCTGGTTCGCCCGCGATCTGGTCGACGCGCTGAATCGCGCTGGCGAAGAGGCCCGGGTCGTCTTCCGGGGTGGGGCGACAGCTGAGGCTCGGATGCAGGACGACGTCGTCCTCGTACTGCGCGGCCTGCGGCGTGTGGTGCCGCGGCGCGGCGAGGCCACCTGGCTGCTCTGGGTCATCAGCCATCCGGAGCTGGTCGAGCCGGACGAACCGGCCGACTACGACGGTGTCTTCGCAGCGAGTGACCATTGGGGCAGGGCCGCGACAGGGGAGTTCGGCGTCCCGGTGACGTCGCTCCTGCAGGCGACGAATCCGCGTCGGTTCAGTCCCGAGGCGGCAGAGCCGGACACCGGTGCGGACGTGCTCTTCGTCGGGTCGACCCGCGGTGAGTACCGACCGGCTGTGCGTGCAGCCATCGAAGCGGGTGTCGATCTGTCGGTCTACGGCGTCGGGTGGCCTGAGTTCCTGCCGCCTGATCGCATCAGTGGGGAGTTCCTTGCCAACGAGGACCTGCCCGCTGCCTATGCGGCGGCTGGGGTCGTGCTCAACGATCACTGGTCGGACATGGCCTCTGAGGGGTTCCTGTCCAACCGGCTGTTCGACGCAGCGGCATGCGCCAGCAGGGTGCTGAGCGATCCGGCAACCGGTCTCGACGAGGTGTTCGGTGATGCAATCCGAACATACGGCGGCCCTGAGGAACTGGCCGTGACGCTCCGTGCAGACCGCGCTTCGGCCTTCCCCGACCGGCAGGCCCGGCTGGACCTAGCCGTTTGCGTTGCGCGCGATCACAGCTTTGATGCGCGCGCGGCCGTCCTCATCGAGCGCGCCAAGGAACTGCGCCGACGCCGCTGAGAGGTCAGAGGTGGGCGTTGGCCCGGCTGAGGTCCTCTTCGAAGTCGACCTCGATGGCAAACAGGTCGCGGATGTCGAAGGGGACCACGCGGGCGCCATCCTTCTCGACCATCAGTTCGATACCGCGCTCGAAGTAGTCCGAGTCATCGCACTCGGCAAGCCGACGGATGAGGTTCGCCTTGTCGCCCGCGCTCACGTAGTTGATGCCGACGGACTCGCCCAAAGCATCGGTCACGGTCTTGGACAGTCGGTCGACGAACCCGTCCGCATCGACGGTGTACTTGACCTCCTCATCACCCACGACGGCAGTGTTGACGCAGATGAACGACTGCTCGGCAGCGATGAGTTCCTGCACCCGATCGAAGACCCTCGGGTCGAAGACGACGTCGCCGTTCATCCACAGCACGCCGCCGTCCATCGACTGGCGAAGCGCCATGAGCAGGCTGCGGTTGGTGTTGGTCTGGTCGTAGCTCTCGTTGTAGACGTAGCCGACGTTGGGGAAGGCCTCGATGATGAGCTCGAGCTTGAATCCGATCACCGTGGTGATGCGGATGTCCTCGAATCCGGCCAGCAGATTGTCCATCTGCTGCTGCATGATCGTGCGCCCGTCGGACAGCGGGGTGAGCGGCTTGGGCCAGGGCCGACCAAGACGCGTTCCCATCCCGGCCGCGAGGATCACTGCCTGCACGGTCATGTGCTCTCCTCGAAGACGCGTACGCGCCTGTTCGCCGATCGGTCGGGGCCGTGGCCTATCGTAACCAGCGTGCGAATCCACGGGCAGCACCGTCAGGTGTTGCGGAGCATGACATCCGTACAGTGGCTATCCGTGCAGCGATGTGATTGGCGATGAGCGACACAACTGAGCCTGTCGTGCGACCGCAGAACCCCACAGTCGCCCAGATCCGTGAGGTGGGTCAGCCGCCCGCCGTTCGTGGCCGGCGCAACTCCGAGCACTGGGTGGCCGACGTCTATCTGCGACGGATCTCCCCGTACCTGACGAAGCTCCTGCTCAAGACCCCGATCACGGCCAACGGCGTCACGTGGCTGATGGTCGCTACGGGTGTCTCAGCGGCCCTCGCCCTGCTGATCCCTGGCATGGCGGGAGCGACGCTCGCGCTGCTCCTTGGGCAGATGCAGATGCTGTGGGACTGCAGCGACGGTGAGGTTGCGCGCTGGCGGCAGAAGACATCCCCGAAGGGCGTCTTCATCGACCGCGTGGGTCACTACACGACCGAGGGGCTCATCCCCATCGCGCTGGGACTTCGCGCCGCGGGCTTCCCCGAGGCCGGGTGGATGGACACTCCATGGCCGCTGATCGGTGCTCTCGTCTCCGTGATGGTCCTCTACAACAAGGCGCTCAACGACATGGTCCACGTCTCACGTGCCTACAACAACATGCCGCGGCTGGAGGAGAAGGCCGACGTTGCTGCTCCGAGATCGGGCGGACTGCGCCGGATGCGCTCACTCGTGCGTTTCTTCCCGTTCCATCGTGCGTATCACTCCGTAGAGCTGACGATCCTCGCGTTCGTCGCCGCGATCGGCGACCTGCTGCTGGGTGATCTCGCGGTGACGCGCTTCCTGGTCGGCTTCCTCGCGATCTTCGGAGTCATCACCATCGTCGGTCATCTGGCGTCGATCCTGTCATCGAGCCGGCTGCGATGAGCGGGTTGCCGAAGTTCGGTGTCGTCGTCCTGACGATGGGCAAGCGGCCTGAGGATCTCGATCGTGGCCTGCGGTCGGTGCTCGCTCAGGAGGGCGTCGATGTCGACGTTGTCGTCGTCGGCAACGGCTGGGATCCGACGGGACTGCCGGAGGGCGTGAAAGCACTGCACCTGCAGGAGAACGTCGGCATCCCCTCCGGCCGCAACGCCGGCGTGCCACTTGTCGAAGGGGAACTCCTGTTCTTCCTCGACGACGACGCGTCCCTGCCCGACCCGCACTTCCTGCGCAGCGTCGCCGATCGCTTCGAGGCGGACCCGCGGATGGGTCTCATCCAGCCGCGCGTCGTGGATCCCACCGGCTTGCCGTCGCCCCGCCGCTGGGTGCCGCGACTGCGCGTCGGAAACCCCTATGAGTCCGGCCCCGCGACGGCTCTGTGGGAGGGCGCCGTGGCAATGCGGCGTCCGCTGTTCGACGCGGTCGGCGGCTGGCCGGATGAGTTCTTCTACGCCCACGAGGGCATCGACCTGGTGTGGCGCGTCTGGGACGAGGGCTACACGCCGTGGTATGCGGCTGACCTGGTGGCGAACCATCCGGTGATCGATCCGGCGCGGCACGACGTGTACTACCGGCTCAATGCCCGCAATCGGGTGTGGCTGGCCCGTCGCAACCTGCCCGTCGTCCTCGAGCCGCTGTATGTCGGCACGTGGGTGGGTATGACGCTGCTGCGCGTGCGTGACCGCGATGCGCTGGGGGCGTGGTTCGGCGGCCTGCGCGAGGGAATCGAGCAGCGCCCGGCGGGGCGTCGACGGATGAAGTGGGGCACCGTGTGGGCGATGACGAAGGCTGGCCGTCCGCCCGTCATCTAGTCCTCGTTCAGTGGCGGGCTGTGGGGGTCAAATTGCGCCTTTGGACCCCCACAGCCCGCCTCTCGACAGGGTCGGGGCGGGGTCAGGAGGCGCAGAACTCCTCGTCGCCGGTGTTGACCTGAGCGGTGTAGTCCTGGGTCAGGTCGCTGATCTCCACGGGCTTGATGTCGGTGAAATCGGTGCCGATGATCAGGTTCATCGTGCCGCCCTGCTTCTTGACTTTCTCACCCGGTGCGGTGGCCGCGTACATCAGCGTCTTCGCGGATGTGTCCCATGCCGGGTCGTACTGCACGGTCGTCGTCGTCACGTCGGTGGTGTCGGCGTTGCCGACTTCCTGAACGCTGTAGCCCTGCTTGCGTAGGAGCTTGGCCACTCGCTTCGCCTTGCCCTTCTCGGCGGTTCCGTTGAGGACGTTGACCTTGATGTTCTCGGGCTTCGTGCGTAGGAGTGGCTGATCCGTCGTCGCGGTGGTGCCGTCGGCTGCCGTCGTTGTTGACGGCGGCGGCCACGGTGTGTCGTTCTTCATGGCATCCCACAGCGGCGCGGCCTTCTTGGTGTTGACGCTGACCGTCGCGTTGTCGCCGTTGGGGGTCCAGGGGACCGTGACGAACGTGACGTTGGCAGGACGCAGGTCCTTCAGGCTGAGGGCCAGGTCCTTGAGGTTGTTCACGTCAGCGAGCTGAGTGTCGGCCGTGAGTGACTTGGTGGCGGCATTGAGGACGCCGACGAGTGACGCGGGGTTCAGCAGCGTGCCGCTGCTGAGCACCTGTCGAAGCAGCGACGAGATGAACGCCTGCTGGCGTCGGATGCGGGAGGTGTCCGAGCCGTCGCCAATGTTGTGCCGGGCGCGGACGAAGGCGAGAGCCTCCTCGCCCTGAACGACGTGCTTCCCCTTGTCGAGCTTGAGTCCGCTGAGCGGGTCGTCGATCGCGGTCGCGAGGCAGATCTCGACGCCGCCGATCGCGTCGACGATGCGCTTGAACCCACCGAAGTCGACCAGCATGAAGTTGCTGATGTCGAGGCCGCTCATCTCGTTGACGGCCTTGATCGTGCAACCTGGGCCGCCCAACTCGATGGCCTGATTGAAGCGGCCCGAGTAGCCGCCCACCTTCTTTCCGTCGTTCTTGCAGGTCGGCAGGTCGATGATCGTGTCGCGCGGGATGCTCACGCCGACAGCTGACTTCCGGTCGCCGCTGATGTGCAGCACGATCACCGTGTCAGAGCGCTGAGCCGTGCCGAATTTGTCAACGCTGCCGAAGCCGCCGTTGCCCTTGCCCTCGCGCGTGTCGCTGCCCATCAGGACGATGTTGAGCGGCTCGTAGGTGCCGGTTTCCTCGTTGACTGCGACGATCGGCTCGGTGGCACCGGACCCGCCTAGCTGCTCGCTCACGTCGATGGCGGTGATGTTGCCGGCAAGCTGGCCCATGACGACGCTGACGCCCGCACCGACGACGGTGGCGAGCAGCACGAGGACCGACAGGACGGTCAGGAGCAGTCGGGACAGGTGCCGGCCACCGCTCGCGCCCGCTCGTGTCATCGGTGTCCCATCGGTGGCTCAGAGGTGAACGGGCGGCCTTGGCCAATCCCGCCCAGCCATCGTAAGCGCTGTCGGTTCCTGCTCTGTACCGACGCACCCACTCGGGCATAGGTTCCCCATTCCCTCACGACTTCGCCTTGGAAATGGCAATCAAAGTGACGCATGGTGCTCGTGGGAAGTGGAGATGGCGGCTCTTCTGTGACACCGTGGAGACTGGCCGGGCAGACGAATGCTCCCGCGCCGTACTTGACTACGCCGCCTTCCCCAAGGAGTCCCCGTGACTGTCCGCCCGTCCGCGGTGGCCCGTGCGCTGGGCCTCGCCCTCGTGCCGGCGCTGCTGTCCGGGCTCGTCCTATCTGCCAGCGCCTCGGCCGCCCCCGGTGATCCGCTGCCTGCTGATTTCACGCTGACGGGGTCCGGCTACGGCCACGCCGTGGGAATGTCGCAGTGGGGGGCCTACGGCATGGCGAAGGCCGGTATCGACGCAACGGGGATTGTCACCCACTACTACACGGGGACCACCGTCACGCCGGTCCAGGACGACATGGACGCGCGCATCGCGCTGCTCTACCAAGTGACGGGTGCGAAGGTGCGTTCCGAGGCGCTGGACCCGACCGGTGGCGCTGTGGAGGTCACGGTCGGACCGACGGTGACCCTGGGCGGCCCGCTCGACGAGTTCCGCTTCACTGTCAATGGCGCACAGGTCAGCGCCCAGCGGGTGGCGGGCGGTCAGACGGTCGAGCTCGGTGTCGCGCCGACGGTGACGGTGCGGTGGGCGGGCACACGCACGCCCGGCACCGCTGCTGGCGGTCCGACGTTGCTCGATGTCGTCGGACCTGGGTCATCGCTCGACTCCACGGGACACCGCTACCGCTATGGCACCGTCGACATCGTCCCGGTGTCCACGTCGGCTGGCATCCGGCTGAATGTCGTCAACTCGGTTCGGATCCACGACGAGTACCTCTACGGGATCTCGGAGGTCTCCAGCTCGTGGCCCTCGGCCGCCCAGCAGGCGCAGGTGCTCGCTGCCCGCACGTACGCGCTCAGCAAGGTCACGCGGGGAGTGCGTCTGGCGTGTTCGTGCCATATGGATGACGGCGGCGGTCCCTACTACGACCAGACGTTCACCGGTTGGATCAAGGCGAGCTCGGCCAAGGGGAGCAACTGGGTCGACTCCGTCAACGCGACCATCGCCTCTGACACCGCAGGGCTGGCGATCCTCTACGACGGCAAGCCGATCAGTGCGTTCTACAGCGCCTCCAGTGGTGGTGCGACCCAGTCCGTCCAGGACGTGTGGGGTGGCACGCTTCCGTATGCGGTGTCCGTGCCGGATCCGTATATGCAGGACGCCGCCAACCCCGAGCGGGCCTGGACCGTGGTGGTGCCGCAGGCGCGGATGGCCAAGGTGTTCGGGGTCGCTGAGGTCGCGTCGGTTGCGATAACTGAGCGGTTCGTATCGGGCGCGGTCAAGACAGCGACGGCGACGCTGCCCGATGCCAGCACCGTCACCCGCTCCGGTGGTCAGCTGGCGGGTTCGTTGGGACTGAAGTCCACCTTCGTTACGGGTGTCAACGGTGATCCGGGCGCGCCTCTCCCGGCCGCGGCACCGACAGCGACTGCCGCGCCGGCCCCCGCACCGGCACCGTCGGCACCCGCGCCCGCACCCGAGCCGGCAGCTGTGTCGATCAAGCAGCGCACGGTGTCACTCCTCACTCCGGTCGCGGTTGCCGTGACTCGCGGAGGGTCATACAAGATCGTCGGCGTCGTGCGTCCCGCGAAGGCGGGGCTGAAGGCTTGGCGTCAGCGACTCGTGGACGGCGAGTGGAAGACGGTGGCCATCGATCGGACCAGCGCCAAGGGCCGGTACCGGTTCGTCATGCGTAAGACCAAGCCGGCTGCCGCGGGCACGTATCGCGTCCTGGTCGTGCGCAAGGGCACTGTTGTCGGAGTAAGCGCGGAGTACACGGTCGCCGTCGGCTGATCCCCTCCGGCGGTCTTGAGGTTGTTGGCG
>CAIVQM010000137.1 GCA_903908025.1 uncultured bacterium | reverse complement strand
GAGGTAGCCGCCGTCGACGGCGAGGGCGTGGCCGATCGTGAAGGCCGACGCGCCTGAGCACAGCCACAGGGCCGCCGCAGCGATCTCGTCCGGAGTGCCGAACCGGCCGATGAGCGACAGGCGGTTGGCCACCTCCTGCGGGTCACGGCCACGCTTGGCCATCGCGCCGCGCAGCATCGGGGTATCGATGGAGCCAGGACAGATCGCATTGATCCGGATGCCGCGGGGAGCGTAGTCAACGGCCGCCGACTTGGTGATGCCGAGTACGCCAAACTTGCTGGCTGTGTAGGCCGACTGATGGGCCTGCGGGCGGTAGGAGTTCGTGGAGGCGATGTTGACAATGGCCCCGCCCGAGCCAGCCAGCATTGCATTGATCTCGTGCTTCATGCACAGGAAGATCGACTTCAGGTTCACGTCGAGCATCCGGTCCCAGTCCTCTTCGGACAGGTCCGCAAGGAAGTCGACCTCGAACTCGATCGCCGCAGCATTGACGGCGTAGTCGAGACCTCCGTAAGCGCTCACGGCAGTCGCGACCAGCGCCTCAACATCAGCGCCCTTCGACACATCAGCGGCCACGAACTGCGCCTCGCCACCGGCGGCACGCACCAGTGCCACGGTCTCCTCACCGCCGGCAACCGCGACATCACTGACGATGACGCGGCTGCCGGCGGCAGCGAAGGCCAGAGCGATCGCCCGTCCCATCCCGCCCGATCCGCCGGTGACGATCGTTGAGCGACCGTCGAACCACTGATCCAGATTCCCGAGATGGGACAACGCATTCCCTCTTCTGGTTATCGATGCAGCTTGGTCGTGCTGAGTGGCTAGTAGGGCGAAGCGCCACCGTCGACGTTGTATGCACAGCCGGTGAAGCCGCCACCCTCGTGCGAGGCCAGCAGGGTCGCCAGGGCGCCCACCTCTTGAACCGTGTTGGCGCGCTTGATCGCCGTCGGCGCGTACATGATCGCGGCGAGATCGTCGAGGCTGCCAAGGCCCAGGGCCTCGACCGTCTTCGGGCCGCTGTCGTAGAACAGATCGGTCTCGACGAAGCCCGGGCAGATCGCGTTGACGGTGATGCCCTGAGTACCGACCTCATGCGCGGCTGCCTTGGCCAGGCCGATGATGCCGTGCTTGGTCGTCATGTAGCCGGCCACGCCGGGGGTGACGATCTTGCCGTACATCGACGACATCAGCATGATGCGGCCGTACTGCTGCGGCAGCATGTACTTGAGTGCACGACGAGTACCCCAGAAGCACTGGTTGAGGTTGAAGTCGAGCTCGTACTGCCACTCCTCGTCGGTGAAGTCGGCGATCATGCTCGTCTGGTCGACTCCGCCAGCGTTGAACACCGCGATGTCGACACGACCGAAGTGCTCCACTGTGCCATCGACGAGTGCCTCAATGTCGGCCTGCTTCGTCGCGTCGGCAGCGATGAAGTGGACGTTGTTGCCGCCCATCTCGGAGACGGCCGCCTCGCCCTTCTCGGCGCTGCGACCACTGACGACGACCTTGGCGCCCTCGGCCAGGAACGCCTCAGCGATTCCGCGGCCAATGCTCCGGGTGCCTGCGGTGACAACCGCGACCCTTCCGTCCAGCTTTCCCATCTGTACTCCTTCGGGGGGAATGGTCCGGGCTTTCGGCACCGGAGTTCAAGTAACCCGACGGTAGTGCGGCATCCCGAAATTGTCAGGATATTCACACAATTCCGCAGATCAGGAACCTTGGAACACCGCGGCCCGCTTCTGCTGGAAGGCGGCCATGCCCTCAGCGAAGTCGGCCGAGGCGAGAAGTGGCCCCTGGCCGTCCCGCTCCGCCTGCAGGCTGTCACCCAGCAGGGCCAGGGCCGCCGCGTTGATGGCCTTCTTCGTGGCCGCATAAGCCAGAGGGGGACCGGCAGACAGTTGGGCCGCTATCCGGCCCACCTCGGCATCGAAATCGTCATCAGCCACGACCCCGGCAATGAGCCCCCACTCGAGGGCGGTCGGGGCCGGGAGCTTCTCGGCAAGAAGAGCCATCCGAGCCGCACGAGCCCGCCCCACGGCGGCCGTCACGAGAAGGGTCGCTCCGCCGTCCGGCATGAGGCCGATCTTGGTGAATGCCAACATGAACGCCGCCGATTGCCGGGCGATCGCCAGATCCGCCGCCAGGGCAATGGAGCAGCCCACGCCTGCCGCGATGCCGTTCACCGCGGCTACCACAACGACCGGTGAAAGCGTGATGGCCAGGGCGAGACGATTGGCTGCGTCGAGGGTGTCGAGCCCCGGAGGAGCACCGTCGGCACCCACGTCTGCGCCCGAACTGAAAGCCCGCCCTGCACCCGTGATCACGATGACGCGGGTGCCGTCCGTGGCTGCGCCATCGATGGCATCCGCCGTCGCGTGCAGGATCTCGGCAGACAGCGAGTTGAGTCGCTCAGGACGGTTGAACGTCAGGCGCAGGACACCGGATTCACGCTCGATCAGCAGGCCTTCGACCGTCATGGACAGCCCTCCTCAATTCGCGGACAGGGGTGTAACTCTAGCGATAGATTCTTTAGATGCCATTCAGTATCGAATACGACGTCGTCGTCCTTGGCACCGGTGCGGCCGGTCTCACCGCCGCCCTGGCCGCGGCCCGCGAGGGTGCTTCAGTCGGGCTCTTCGAGAAGGCCGCCCTGCTGGGGGGATCCAGCGCCATCTCGGGCGGCGTGCCGTGGATTCCGCTCAATCACCACCAGAACGAGGCCGGGATCACGGACTCCCGCGACGAGGCACTGGAGTACTTGGCTTCGCTGTCCCTGGACCGCATGGACCCAGCCATGGCCGAGGCATTCGTCGACAACGGCCGCTCCACCATCGAGTGGCTCGAGACCGTCACCGACCTGGAGTTCACGCTGCTGCCCAGCTATCCCGACTACCACCCGGAGAACCCCGGCGGGAAGCCCGATGGCGGCCGATCGCTCGACCCGGGGCTGTTCAGCTTCGCCGAGTTGGGCCCGTGGTCGGACAAGGTCGTCCGCAGCCGACGCAGCGCGCACCTGAAGATCACCGATACCACCCTCGGCGGCGGCACCGGCTTCCTGGACGACGAGACCGTTCAGTACCGGATCGACAATGACCTGCGCGGATGCGGGAATGCACTGGTCGGCCCCCTGATCAAGGCCCTCCTCGATCTGGACGTGACCCCGGTGCTCGACGCGAGGGCACTCGACCTGCTGCGCGACGGCGAGCGCGTGACGGGGGTGCGCATGCTGGTCAACGGCGAGGAGCAGGACATCCTCGCCCGCCGCGGGGTAGTACTCGCCACCGGCGGCTTCGAGTGGAACGACGAGCTCGTCGCCGAGTTCCTCCGCGGCCCGATGACGGCTCCCACCTCCATCCCGACCAACACGGGTGATGGCCTGCTCATGGCCATGCGCGCGGGTGCCCGGCTAGGCAACATGGGCCAGGCGTGGTGGGTCCCCGCCGTGCAGATCCCCGGTGACATCGCCTTCGGCGAGCAGCGGTCGAATCTCGTCAACCGCGAGCGCACCCTGCCCGGGGCCATCCTCGTGAATGCCCGCGGCCGACGCTTCACCAACGAGGCGACCAACTACAACGCCCTCGGCGGCGCCTTCCACCAGATGGATGCGCTGACGTTCGGCTACGCCAACCTCCCCGCCTGGCTGGTGTTCGATGCGGCGCACGCCGAGCGCTACGGCTCGTTCGGGACTCCACCGGGGACACCCATCGCAGACTGGATCCCCCGGGCAGCGACCCTGTGGGCTCTCGCCGAGCAGGTTGGCATCGAGGCCGACGGACTCGAGGCAACGGTGGCCCGCTGGAACGGGTTCGTCGACGCGGGCCAGGACGACGACTTCGCCCGCGGAGACAGCGCCTACGATCGTTGGAGCGGCGACGGCGACTACCGGTTCACGAAGGAATCAACCCTGGGTCGGCTGGACGAGGGTCCGTTCTACGCCGTGCCGATCCAGTCGGGAACCCTCGGCACCAGCGGTGGACCACGCACGGACACCAGCGGCCGCGTCCTGGACACCCACCTGCAGCCGATCACCGGCCTGTACGCGGCCGGCAACGTCGCTGCCGCACCGACCGCGATGGCTTACGGCGGCGCCGGCGGGACGCTCGGCCCGATCCTGGTCTTCGGCCGCCTCGCCGGCCTCTCCGCCGCAACGTCCGCCTGACCCATCACTATCCGAACCCGCACATCGAGAACTGGAGACAGCAATGACCCTCGATCGCCTGGATGATCGCGCCGCGATCGCCGATCAGATGTTTCGCTACGCGCGCGCCACGGACTGGCTCGAGACCGTCAACCATCGCGACGTCTTCGCCGACGAGTGCGTCTTCGCGTCGCCGCACAGCGGAG
>CAIVQM010000136.1 GCA_903908025.1 uncultured bacterium | reverse complement strand
CGGCAACGAATCGCCCCGTGCAAAGGGGTCAGGACACCAGCTCCGGCGGATGGAGCCGGAACCGCACGATCCCCACGAACTCGTCAGGATCCAGGCTCGCACCACCGATCAGGGCCCCATCGACATCGGGCTTGGCCATGATGCTGGCCACGTTGGACGACTTCACCGATCCGCCGTAGAGAATGCGCACGGCTGCCGCGGTATCGGCACCGAATGTCTCCTTCACCCGATCACGGATTGCCCCACAGACCTCCTGGGCATCCTCCGGCGTCGCCACCTCGCCGGTCCCGATGGCCCACACCGGCTCGTACGCGATGACCAGCCCCGCGACCTGCTCGGCGGTGAGGCCGTCGAGATCGGCATCCAGCTGACCCAGCACGTGCGCGACGTGGGTGCCCGCCTGCCGGATGGCCAGTTCCTCGCCCATGCACACGATCGGAGTCAGATCGTTGCGCAGCGCGGCCTTCGCCTTCGCGTTGACGACCTCGTCGGTCTCGCCGTTGTACTCACGTCGCTCGCTGTGCCCGACGGTCACGTAGGTGCAGCCGAGCTTGCGGAGCATCGTCCCGCTGATCTGACCCGTGAAGGCACCAGCATCGTTCACGGACAGGTCCTGTGCGCCGTACTGGATGTCGTACTTGTCGCCGTCGACCAGAGTCTGAACAGAGCGGATGTCGGTGAACGGCGGCAGCACCGCGGAGTCGACGGCCGCGTAGTCATCGTCGGTGAGTGCGAAGGCTAGTTTCTGGACCAGTGCGATCGCCTCGAGGTGATTGAGGTTCATCTTCCAGTTGCCGGCCATCAGGGGCTTGCGGGTGCTTGCCATCAGTCGTTCTCCTCCAGGACAGCCAGGCCGGGGAGCACCTTGCCTTCGAGGAACTCGAGGCTGGCACCGCCGCCCGTGCTGATATGAGTGAAGGCGTCCTCGTCGACGCCCATGATGCGGACGGCTGCGGCGGAATCGCCACCGCCGATAACGGTCATGGCGCTGCTTGCGGCCATCGCTTCAGCAACCGCGCGCGTACCGTTTGCGAACGGCGCCATCTCGAACACGCCCATCGGACCGTTCCAGACAACCGTGCCAGCATCGGCGATACGCGATGCGAAGAGCTCGCTGGTCTTCGGACCAATATCGAGACCCATCCATCCGGCGGGAATCGCGTCGGCGGCCACGACCTCGGTCGCCGCATCCTCCGCGAAAGCATCGGCGATCACGATATCGACGGGCAGCAGCAGTTCGACTCCACGCGCCTTCGCCTGCTCCATGAACCCGCGGACCGTATCAACCTGATCCGCCTCGAGCAGCGAGTTGCCGACCTCGTGCCCCTGTGCCGCGAGGAACGTGTAGGCCATCCCCCCGCCGATCAGCAGCCGGTCGACCCGCGTGATGAGGTTGCCGATGACTCCGAGCTTGTCGCTGACCTTGGAGCCGCCGAGCACGACGACGTACGGACGCTCCGGATCCGCGAGCAGCGCGGAGAACACCGTGGCCTCCTTGTGGACCAGGCGCCCTGCCGCGTTGGGAAGCAGTCGCGCGACGTCCGTGACCGACGCCTGATTGCGGTGCACGACCCCGAAGCCGTCCGAGACGTAGAAGTCGGCCAGTGCCGCGAGCTCCGCAGCGAGTGACTGACGCTCCTCGGCGACCTTGCTCGTCTCGCGGGCGTCGAAGCGGATGTTCTCCAGCAGGACGACGGCACCGGGCTCCTCGGCCGCCACCACCCCGGGCGCATCGGCAAGCGATGTGAGCTGAACGGGCGCACCCAGAAGTTCGCCGAGCCGTGCGGCCACCGGCGACAGGCTCAGGCCGGGGACGAACTCGCCCTTGGCCCGGCCCATGTGCGCCACCACAACGATCTTCGCCCCGGCGTCACGCAGGTAGGTGAGCGTGGGCAGAGCCGCGCGGATCCGACCATCATCGGTGATGACCCGGCTTCCGTCGGGTCCATCGGCCAGCGGCACGTTGAAGTCCGCGCGGACCAGCACGGTCCGCCCGGCGACCGCAAGGTCGTCGAGTGACTTCACGGTCGCGTCAGAGCTTCGAGCCGACGAGGGCGACGAGGTCGATGAGGCGGTTGCTGTAGCCCCACTCGTTGTCGTACCAGCCGACAACCTTCGCCATGTTGCCGTTGACGTAGGTGAGGCCGGAATCGAAGATGCACGAGGACGGATCGGTGACGATGTCGGTCGAGACGATCGGGTCCTCGGTGTACTGCAGGATCCCCTTGAGCGGGCCCTCTGCCGCAGCCTTGATCGCTGCGTTGATCTGCTCCTTCGTGGCCGGCGTCTTCAGCTCGACAGTGAGGTCGGTGGCGGAGCCGGTCGGGACGGGGACGCGCATCGCATATCCGTCGAGCTTGCCCTTGAGCTGCGGCATGACCAGGGCGATCGCCTTGGCGGCGCCCGTGGTCGTCGGGATCATGTTGAGAGCAGCAGCGCGTGCACGACGCAGGTCCTTGTGCGGGTAGTCAAGGACGTTCTGGTCGTTCGTGTACGCGTGAATGGTGGTCATCAGACCGCGCTCGATGCCGAATGCGTCGTCGATGACCTTCGCCATCGGCGCGAGGCAGTTCGTCGTGCACGATGCGTTGGAGATGATGTTGTCGGTCGCCGGGTTGTAGTCCTTGTCATTGACGCCCATGACGATCGTGATGTCCTCGCCCTTGGCCGGCGCGGAGATGATGACCTTCTTGGCACCAGCGGTGAGGTGCTTGCCCGCGGACTCAGCATCGGTGAAGAAGCCGGTCGACTCGATGACGATGTCGGCTCCGACCTTGCCCCACGGCAGCGACGCAGGATCGCGCTCCGCGAACACCGGGATCGACTTGCCATCGATGATGATCTCGCCCTCGCCAGCGACAACGTCCTTGCCAAGGCGCCCGAGGATGCTGTCGTACTTGAGCAGGTGCGCCAGGGTCTTCGTGTCGGTCAGATCGTTGATGCCCACGATCTCGACGTCTGCGCCGCTGGTGACCACAGCCCGGTAGAAGTTGCGACCGATGCGACCGAATCCATTGATACCGACCTTGACTGTCACTTCATACTCCTCGGGCTGTGGATCTCCGCCCTTCGGGCGGGCTGTCGGGCCGGGTGCCCGCAAACGCTTCCAGCGTAGCGAATCGCAGTTACCGGAGTGTTACCGGAACCCGGCGCAAGGACGGCCGATAGAAGGCCTTCCAGCGAACTGCCGGAACCTCAGGCGGCATCCATGGCCCGGCGCAGCCGGCTGAGATTGGCCTGCCAGTCGGCATCGGCCACAACCCGCTCCCGCGCCCTCAGCACCACACCGGTGGGGTAGTCGGCCGTGACACGACCCAGCACGTCCGTGAGGGCGGCCACGTCGCCCGTGGGGAACGTGAAGCCGGTGGCACCGTCGACGATCCAGCCCAGGTTCCCCGGCGTGGCGCTGGCGACCACCGGGGTCCCGCACGCCATCGCCTGCAGCAGCGTCACCGAGGTCCCATCCACCTCGGCTGCCGTCACGTAGCAGGCGGCTCGTCCGAGCAGTGGCGCCAGTTCCGCCTCCGGCACCGACCCGATGAACCGAGTGCGCGCGGCAATCCCGAGGTCGCTGGCCTGCTGCCGCAGGGCCTGCGTCAGTGAACCCGTGTGACCGACGATCAGATACGGATCGGGGACATCCTCGTGCAGTCCATCGGGACGCGGCACCCGTGCGAACGCCGCGAGGATGTCGGCCACGCGGTAGATCGGCTCATGTCCCCGCAGCGAAACCACGAGCGGGGCATGTGGTGGGACACCGAGTTGAAACGCGTCGACCCACGGACCGTGAAAGGTGAACGTCGCGAGATCGACCCCCCAGGGCAGGAACGTGATGCGCTCCGGTTCCACCCCGGCGGCGAGGGCGATCAGCCGATTGGCTTCGGAGTCGAGGATCAGGCCGTCGAGCCGGGTGAGCCACGTGAGATCGACGCCATCGCGGTGGAGGTCGTGCAGGTCGTAGCCCCACGACAGTCCAACCAGCCGGACGCCCGAGTCGACGAGATCGCGAGTGACGGTGTCCAGCGGCCCGGCCAGCACAGGACGACCGTCCGCCGCTGCCGCACTGACGGCTCTGCGCAGGTCATCCGCGTCGGCAGCGTCACGGCCCAGCGAGACCACGACGGGTACCCGGCCGACGTCCTGCAGGGCGCCGACCCATCGGGCGTCGTGGATTCCCCATCCTGCGGTGGCGTAGACGCAGCCCGACATGGTTCAGGGCAGCATCAGGTCGGGGCCGAGGGCCGCCTCGGTGCTGGGCAGCCCCAGCTCGCTCGCCCGCTTGTCGGCCAAGGCCAACAGGCGCCGAATGCGACCCGCGATGGCGTCCTTGGTCATGGGTGGATCAGCGAGCGCCCCCAACTCCTCGAGGCTCGCCTGCTGGTGCTCGAGCCGCAGGCGACCCGCCACCACGAGGTGGTCCGGCACCTCATCACCGAGGATCTCCATCGCCCGTTGGACACGCGCGCCCGCGGCCACCGCGGCCCGCGCCGAACGCCGCAGGTTGGCATCGTCGAAGTTGGCCAACCGGTTAGCGGTGGCCCGGACCTCGCGACGCATCCGCCGTTCCTCCCAGGCCAGGACGCACTCATGCGCCCCAAGACGCGTCAGCATTGCCCCGATGGCGTCACCGTCGCGGATGACCACGCGGTCCACGCCTCGCACCTCACGCGACTTCGCCGCGATCCCGAGACGGCGTGCGGCGCCGACGAGCGCGAGGGCCGCCTCCGGTCCCGGGCAGGTGATCTCCATCGACGACGAGCGACCCGGCTCGGTCAGGGAGCCGTGGGCGAGGAAGGCCGCACGCCAGGCCGCCTCGCAGTCGCACAGTCCGCCCGAGACGATGGCCGGCGGCAGGCCGCGCACGGGGCGACCGCTGCCGTCGACGATTCCGGTCTGGCGAGCCAGGGCCTCTCCCCCGTCGACAACGCGCACGAGGTAGCGGGTGCCCTTGCGGATCCCGCCGGACTGCACCATTGCGACATCGCTCTCGTGCCCGTAAACGTCGAAGATGTCCTTGCGCAGCCGACGAGCCGTGGCGCCGGTGTCGACGTCGGCCTCGATGACGATGTGGCCGGCCACGATGTGCAGTCCGCCGGCGAAACGCAGCAGGGTCGAAACCTCCGCCTTGCGACAGCAGGTCTTGGTGACCGCGACGCGGCTGAGCTCGTCCTTCACCGCCGCCGTCATCGCCATTGTGCCGCCCGATCCGCTCGTCCCCAGCGCCCCCCGATTGGGTGCCTCAGGCAAGCACCGTATCGAATGCCACCGCGAGCCGCTGCGGGTCATGCATTCCAGCGCTCTCCGGGCCCGTGCGCGCGACGTCCATCAGGAAGATCTCAGCCCCCATGTCGGCGCACGAACGCTCAAGGGCGGCCATGTCCTCGACATGCTGCCGATCTGCGATCACGGTGTCGATCCGCATGTCGGGCAGGAAGTTGTAGAGGACATCGACGTAGGTATGCGCAGCGAAGTCGGTCGTCTCGCCACTCTGCGGATTCAGGTTGAGCACGACGATCCGTCGGGCCGGGCTCTCGGTGATCGCACGGGCCAGATCCGGGATAACGAGGTGCGGGATGACGGACGTGTACCAGGACCCCGGACCGAGGACGATCGCATCTGCCTCGCGCACTGCGACAATCGCCTCCCGGCAGGCCGGCGGCTCAGCGGGATCGAGCGACAGGTGCAGGACGGTGCCCGGCGTGGTCGCCACCTCCACCTGTCCCCGAACAATGGACACGGCATCGGGCGCGGCCGGATCGTGACCCAGCACCTCGGCGACTATCGTCAGCGGCACGTCACTGCAGGGCAGCACCCGGCCATTGGCCTCGAGCAGCGCCGCCACCCAATCCAGGCCCGCGACGGCATCACCTGTCTGCTCCCACAGCGCGGTGATCAGCAGGTTTCCCAGCGAATGGCCGGCAAGCTCGCCCGCACCACCGAAGCGGTGCTGGATCACCTGCTCCCAGGTTCGCCCCCACGAGTCGTCCCCGCACAGGGCGGCGAGGGCCATCCGCAGGTCACCCGGGGGCAGCCCACCGAATTCCGCGCGGAGCCGGCCACTCGATCCACCGTCGTCAGCCACCCCCACGACTGCGGTCACGGAGTCCGTCACGCGCCGCAGGGCCTGCAGCGACGCGGACAGTCCATGTCCGCCGCCCAAGGCCACGACCCGTCGATGCGAGGAGGAGCCCAGCCCGGCTCTCGGGAACGGCTGACGCGTCACTCTCGACCCAGGTCGCGATGCAGGCAGGTCGTCGCGATACCCGCGGCCGCGAGTCGCGCCGTCAGCGCCTCGGCGATCGCCACGCTGCGGTGCTTGCCACCCGTGCATCCGACCGCGACGGTGACATAGCGCTTGCCCTCACGCAGATAGCCCTCCGAGACAATGCGGATCAGCCGCTCGTACGTGTCGACGAAGTCGGCCGCGCCCGGACGGCCGAGCACTTCAGCCGCCACCGCTGCGTCGAGACCCGTCATGTTCCGCAAGGCCTCGTCCCAATAGGGATTCGGCAGGAACCGGGCATCAGCCACCATGTCCGCATCGACCGGGATGCCGTACTTGAAGCCGAAGGACAGCACGGTGCACGTCAGGCGCAGTGGCTCGTCGACGAGAAAGGCCGCCTCGATCCGCCGACGAAGATCGTGAATGTTGATGGAGGTCGTGTCGATGACGATGTCGGCAGATGCCCGAAGATCACCGAGGAGCGCCCGCTCGGCCTGCAGACCGTCGAGGATGCGCTGTCCATGCTGGAGGGGGTGCGGCCGACGGGAACTCTCGAATCGTCGCACCAAGGCCTCGTCGGACGCCTCGAGGAACACCGTGCGCAAGTCCACACCGTCACGCGGGAGTCCGTCGATCACCTCGCGCACGTCATGGAAGAACGAGCCACCACGCGCATCGAGGACAACGCCAACCCGATCGACGTCCGGTGTGTGTCGGGCCAGATCGATGGCCGCCTGGAGCAACGACGGCGGCATGTTGTCGATGACGAACCAGCCGAGGTCCTCCAGAGCCCGTGCGGCGGTGGAACGACCGGCCCCGGACATCCCCGTGACGAGCACCAGTCGCAGAGGATGCTCCACCTCGCGTACCTCGTTCATCGAGTCCTCCCTGTCACCCGTGGACCCATCATGTCCGATCGGCCACGGCAACCTCCGCAGCCGGGGCGGGCGGGTCGCCCAACTCGTCAGCGGGGAGAGCCGTGCGAATCGCCGAGGCAAGGGCCGGACCGATCCCAGGCGCCTGCTGCAGGTCGGTCTCGGACGCTGCCCGGATCGCGCGCACTGACCCGAAGTGCTTCAGGAGCGCCTTTGCCTTGGCCGGACCCAGGCCGGCAATCCCGTCGAGGGCACTCGTTGTGGCTCGCTTGCCGCGCCGCTTGCGGTGCAGGGCGATGGCTGTCCGGTGTGCCTCATCGCGCACGCGCTGGAGCAGGTACAGCGCCTCGCTCGTCCGCGGCAGGATCACCGGGTCGGACTCGTCTGGCAGCCATACCTCCTCCAGTCTCTTGGCGAGCCCAATCACGGGCAGGTCGGCCATCCCCACCGACATCAGCGCATCCTGTGCTGCGCGCACCTGCGGCTGGCCTCCGTCGATGACGAGCAGGGCTGGTGGGTAGGCGAAGCGCTTCGCCTCATCCGGGCCTTCGACGGGCTCCCGCGGCTGGAATCGCCGGGACACCACTTCGGCCACCGCAGCCGTGTCGTCAGCGCCAACCGTGCGGATCACGAAGGAGCGGTAGTCGCGCTTGCGTGGCAGGCCGTCCTCGAAGACCACCAGCGAAGCCACCGTGTCCTGCCCCTGCAGGGTGGAGATGTCGATGCACTCGATCCGCAGCGGCGGCTCGGGCAGCGCCAGCGCCTCCTGCAATTCACGAAGCGCCTGGCTCCGTGTGGTCAGGTCGCTGGACCGGCGTGAGGTATGCAGACGCAGGGTGTTCTCGGCGTTCGCGACCGCCGTAGCCATGAGCGCCCGCTTGTCCCCCCGCTGCGGCGTCCGGATCGACACGCGGGTACCGCGCATGGCTGTCAACCAGGATCCCCAGAGCTGTGGATCGTCAAGTGGAGTTGAGACCAGCACCTCCTTGGGTGGCGACGTGATCTCGGGATCTGCGTAGAGGCGTTGCAGCACGCGCTCGAGATATCCAGAGGCCGTCAGCTCCTCGGCCTTCTCGACCACGAAGCCGCGCTCACCGCGAATGCGGCCACCTCGAACATGGAAGATCTGAACGCCCATCTGCAGGTCATCGTCGGCCAGCCCGATGACATCAGCATCGGTGCTGTCGTCGAACACCACGGTGTTCCGCTCAAGGGCTCGCGTCAGTGCGCCCAGCCGATCGCGCAGACGTGCGGCCTCCTCGTACTCCATGTTCGCGGAGGCCTCCCGCATCTGCCGGTCCACGGATCGGATGTAGGGCTCCGACTGTCCGCCCATGAAGGTGCAGAAGTCATCGACGAGCGTCTGGTAGTCGTCCGGTGAGATCCGCCCGACGCAGGGAGCACTGCACTTGTCGATGTAGCCCAGCAGGCAGGGGCGACCGACCTGAGTGGCCCGTCGAAACACCCCGTCGCGGCACGTGCGGATCGGGAACACGCGCACCAGTTGGTCGAGCGTGTCGCGGATCGCCCACGCATGCCCATACGGACCGAAGTAGCGGGTGCCCTTGCGCTTGGCCTCCCGGACGACGGCCGCCTTGGGAAACTCCTCACCGATCGTGACCGCAAGGTAGGGGTAGCTCTTGTCATCTCGATACTTCACGTTGAAGCGCGGGTCGTACTCCTTGATCCACGAGTACTCGAGGGCCAGCGCCTCGACCTCATTGGCCACGATCACCCAGTCGACCGACGCGGCCGTCGTCACCATCGATCGCGTGCGCGGGTGCAGACCCCACAGGTCAGCGAAGTAGGAGTTCAATCGTGAGCGGAGATTGCGCGCTTTTCCGACGTAGACGACACGGCCATGCTCGTCACGGAATCGATAGACGCCCGGATCCGTCGGAATGTCCCCGGGTGCGGGGCGGTAGGACGCCGGGTCGGCCATGTGCCCAGCCTAGGAACCCCGCCGGCTCCCCGATACCCGCATGTCAGTTCAGGACGACCCCGCCACCCTCAACGGTCACACCGGCCGCTGTCAGCGGTGATTGCGCAGGTCCCGCCAGGACGGCTCCGTCAGTGGCGGAGAACTTCGAGCCGTGGCACGGGCAGATGATCTCGTTGTTGACCACTTCGGAGACGAGGCAGCCCTGGTGCGTGCAGATCGCGGTGAAAGCCTTGAAGTCCCCCTCGGTCGGCTGGGTGATCACCACAGCCGGCTCGGCGATGATGAGGCCGCCGCCGACGGGGATATCGGCAGTCTGGGCCACCGCACCTGCCGCGGTCCCGCCCGCCGGGGGCGCCGATCCGGCGGGTGCCGTCGTGGCTGGCGCCGCCGTCGATGCTGTCGAGGCACTTCCGCCCGTGGAACAGGCGGCGACAAGACCGCCGATGGCGACAATGCCGCCCGCTTGGAGAACCGTGCGTCGCTGAACGTCCATCTGCTGCCTCCGAGGGGTAGAGAGCCGTGTTCGCTAAATGAAGTTGAACAGTCAACCCACCCTATGTCAACGAGTTGTCGTGGCCCGGGAGCGACCGGCCGCTGACTTCTTGGCGGGTGCCTTCTTGGCCGGTGCCTTCGTGACCCGGGACCTCGCCACCGCCTGGCCAGCAAGGAGCGGTCCGAGGAAGGTCCCGGTGTGGCTGGCAGCAACGGTGGCCACCTGCTCCGGGGTGCCGGTGGCGACGATCTGGCCGCCGCCGGATCCACCCTCCGGGCCCATGTCGACAACCCAGTCGGCCGTCTTGATGACATCGAGGTTGTGCTCGATCACGATCACGGTGTTGCCCTTGTCGACGAGGCTCTGAAGCACGCCGAGCAGCTTGCGGATGTCCTCGAAGTGCAGCCCCGTGGTGGGCTCGTCCAACACGTAGATGGTGCGACCGGTCGAGCGCTTCTGCAGCTCGGCTGCGAGCTTGACCCGCTGCGCCTCACCACCGCTGAGGGTCGGAGCCGACTGCCCCATCCGCACGTATCCCAGTCCGACCTCGACGAGCGTCGACAGATGGCGGGCGATGGACGGGACCGCGGCGAAGAACTCGGTCGCCTCCTCGATCGGCATGTCAAGAACCTGCGCGATCGTGCGGCCCTTGTAGTGCACCTCGAGGGTTTCGCGGTTGTAGCGCGAGCCGTGGCACACCTCGCAGGGGACGTACACATCCGGCAGGAAGTTCATCTCGATCTTGATCGTCCCGTCGCCAGAGCAAGACTCGCAGCGACCACCCTTGACGTTGAACGAGAACCGGCCCTGCAGATAGCCGCGCACCTTTGCCTCGGGCGTCTCGGCGAAGAGCTTGCGGATGTTGTCGAAGACTCCGGTGTAGGTCGCCGGGTTGCTTCGCGGCGTGCGACCGATCGGACTCTGGTCGACGTGGACAACCTTGTCCACGGCATCGAGTCCGGACACCTTCTTGTGTCGGCCCGGCACCGTCCGAGCGCCGTTGAGGTCGCGCGCGAGGACGTTGTAGAGGACGTCGTTGACCAGGGTCGACTTCCCCGAACCACTGACACCCGTGACGGCCACGAGATTGCCGAGCGGGAAGGACACCGTGACATCGCGGAGGTTGTGCTCGCTCGCGCTGTGGATCGTGATCACGCGACCGTCCTGGGGCCGACGCTCCGCCGGCACCTCAATAGAGCGACGCCCGCTCAGGTACTGACCGGTGATCGACTCCGGACTCGCCAGCAGGTCTGCCACCGTGCCGCTGACGACCACCTCGCCACCGTGCTCACCGGCTCCCGGGCCGATATCGACTACCCAGTCGGCCACCCGGATGGTGTCCTCATCGTGCTCGACCACGATCAGGGTGTTGCCAAGGTCGCGGAGCCGGATGAGAGTCTCGATCAGTCGATGGTTGTCGCGTTGATGCAGCCCGATGCTCGGCTCATCGAGTACGTAGAGCACCCCCACGAGGCCGGAGCCGATCTGTGTCGCCAGTCGAATGCGCTGCGCCTCGCCACCGGCCAGCGTGCCAGCGGCTCGATCGAGTGACAGGTAGTGGAGGCCCACGTCGACCAGGAAGGTCAGCCGCTCGTTGACCTCCTTGAGGACGCGACTGGCGATGGCAGCATCACGATCGGACAGGGAGAGCCCAGCGAGCAGGTCGGCCGCCTCGCCGATCGGCAGCGATGCAATGTCGGCAATGGAATGGTCCTCGACCGTGACGGCGAGGACGATCGGCTTGAGCCGCGCTCCCCCGCACGCAGCGCACGGCACCTCGCGCATGAAGCCCTCGAACCGCTCGCGGCTCGCATCGGTGTCGGCCTCCGCGTGCCGACGCTGGACGAACGGAATCACGCCCTCATACGACGTGTAGTACGAACGCTGCCGCCCGTAGCGGTTCTTGTATCGAACGTGGATCTCGGCCGGGTGCCCCTGCAGCAGCGACGCGCGGGCCTTGGCCGGCAAGTCACGCCACGGGGTCTCCATGGTGATGTCCAGCTCATCGCACATCGCCTCGAGCAGCCGGCGGAAGTAGTCGGACACCTGTCCGCGGGACCACGGCGCCAGCGCACCCTCGTCAAGGGACAGGTCCTCGTCGGGCACGATCAGCTCGGGATCGACCTCGCGACGGGTTCCGAGGCCCGTGCACTCCGGACAGGCCCCGAATGGGGAGTTGAACGAGAACGAGCGCGGCTCCAGTTCCTCGAACGACAGTCCGTCCTTCATGCAGGCGAGATGCTCGCTGAAGGTCCGCTCCCGCTCGGGGTCCTTCTCGTCGCGGTCGACGAACTCCAGCACGACGAGGCCCGCGGCCAGGCCCAGTGCCGTCTCGACCGAATCGGTCAGGCGTCGCCTCGACTCGGACTTGACCGTCAGCCGGTCGACGACCACCTCGATCGTGTGCTTCTCGGACTTCTTCAGTGCGGGCACGTCCTCGAGCGCCACGACGACGCCGTCGACGCGGACGCGGGAGTAGCCCTGAGCCTGAAGCTGCCGGAACAGGTCGGCGTACTCGCCCTTGCGTTCCCGCACAACGGGGGCGAGGACCTGGAATCGCGTGCCCTCCGGCAGGTCGAGCACCTGGTCGACGATCTGCTGCGGGGTCTGCCGAGCGATGACCGATCCGCACACGGGGCAGT